>JAATFS010000286.1 GCA_015655035.1 Lysobacterales bacterium
CCTGGCGATCATCTACGGGGTGCCGCGGCTGCCGCTGCCGGGCGTCGGTGCGATTCCCTCGCCGCTGATCTGTATCGTGGTGCTCAGTGGTCTGTCGGCGATGCTGGGCCTGCCGTTGGCCACGCTGTCCGACCTGGGGCGGTTGCCCGAGTCGCTGCCGCACTGGCTGGGTCTGCCGGGGGTGCCATGGCAATGGGAAACACTGCGGATCATCGCGCTGCCGGCGCTGGCCATTGCGATGGTGGGGCTGCTGGAGTCGTTGATGACCGCGCGGGTTCTCGATGAGTTGACCGATACCCCCAGCCCCAAGAACCGCGAGGCGGCGGGGTTGGGCGTCGCCAATATCGCCGCCAGCCTGTTCGGCGGCATCGCCGGTTGCGGAATGATCGGGCAGACCGTGAGCAACGCGAAGTACGGCGGGCGCGGGCGCCTGTCGACGTTGTTCGCCGGGGTCTTGCTGCTGGTGCTGATGGTGCTGCTCAAGCCCTGGGTGGCGCAGGTGCCGGTGATCGCGCTGGTGGCGATCATGGTCATGGTCAGCGTGGAGACGTTCGACTGGCGCAGCTTGCGGACGCTGGCCCGGCATCCGCGCCTGTCCAGCGCGGTGATGCTGGCCACGGTGGCGGTCACGCTGGCCACCCACAACCTGGCGGCCGGTGTTGCGGTCGGCGTGCTGTGCAGTGGGGTGTTCTTCAGTGCGAAGGTGTCGCGGCTGTTGCAGGTGCGCCATGAGGATCGCGCCGACGGCGTGCGCGTGTACCGGGTCAGCGGACAGGTGTTCTTCGCCTCGGCCGATGCCTTCATCGATGCCTTCGATCCGGTCGGCCTGGCCGGCCGGCAGGTGGAGATCGCGTTGGCGCATGCCCAGCTGTGGGACATCACCGCAGTGGCGGCACTGGACAAAGTAGTCGCGCGGCTGCGTCATCATGGAGCCCGCGTGCGCGTGCATGGCCTGGATCGCAACAGCCGGAAGCTGCTGCGCCAGGCACGCCGGGAAAGCAACTGGGGCGAGGTCGGGCTCGAGGATATCTAGCGCGGCTGCCGCCGCTTCCGGCGGCGCTGGCCTCGGCGAAGCAGGCGCATTCGCGATGGACGTGCCCGGGAACGGCACGGTATTGCGTCGGTAATCGGCCGGTAACAGAGCCTTTCCATCATGGGCGTTTCATCGGCACACGACACGCCACATGACCGATTTGTCTCGCCGCGTTCCGGCTTCGAGCATCCATCAGGTAGTTTCGAGGTCGCTGTTCTGCATCGGACTGGCCGGCACGGCGTCGGCGCTGGCCGACGAGGCCAATACGCTCGACACGGTTCGGGTGATCGCCCCGCACGAGGTCATCGACCAGAAGAAGAATTCCGGCGTGGTCAAGGACGCGGTGATCTACGACGAGAAGGACAGCTATGGCGACGAGACGCTGGCCGAAAGCCTGATGGCGGCGCCGGGCATCAGTGCGGTGGAGGACGCCGGCGAGCCGCGCTTCGTCACCATCCGTGGCGTGCAGCCCAATCTTAATTACACCACGATCGACGGGATCGCCATTGCCAGCGTCGGCAGCAGCGGCTCGGGCGAGCGCATGAACAACCTGCAGCTGATTCCCAGCGACATCGGCACGCGGACCGATATCTACAAGACCTTCAGCGCGCGACAGGCGCCCGACGCGATCGGCGGCGTGATCGACATCATCAGCCGCAGCGCGTTCGACCGCGCCGGCCGTTATCTGTTCGCCGATGTCGCAGGCATCTACTCCACCGCCGAGACCGACGTAGCGCGCAGCGCGGGTGGCGATCACAAGACCCTGGGCCACTACGGCAAGAGCGCGAAGCTGGTGTTCTCCGACCGCTTCGGCGCGGACGAGCAGTTCGGCATCGTCGCGGTGGCGCGCTACCAGCAGCGTTCGCGCAACAGCATCAAGCGCTGGGTGGAATCGAACTATTATTTCGACGACGCCGGCAACTACCTGACCGATGGCAGCAGCGCGCCGACCGACTACGCGAACTGGAATGGCCTGCGCGCGCCGGGAAATTTCAGTACCGGCACCTACACCAACTACATCACCAGCTTCGGCGGCTCGGTGAAGCTGGAATGGAAGCCGGCGGACGAACCTTTCTATGCGTCGCTGCTGCTGTACTCGTACCGGTTCTACGAGAACTCGACGATGAACAAGACCGACCTGTATTCGAATGCGAAGTTCGACATCCAGGATCAGACCGCCGGCGGCGGCGCCACCCGGATCAACAGCCTTTACGTCAAGAATCGGCACGACCGCTGGGATCGCAACAATCGCGGCGCGATCGCCAGTTTCAGCTGGGACGTGGGCGATCTGTCGAAGCTGACGCTACGCGCCGGGCATACCGAGGAGACCTTCGACAACACCCAGGTGTATTGGGGCGTGCGCGCGTACCCGACCGGGCTGTCTGTCGACTATGCCAACGATGGGCATGGGTTTCCCAATGCGATCGCCGTTTCCGATCCCGCGCTGCTGCTGGGATCCAGCTACAAGCTCAACCCGGCCCAGGCTTACATTTCGCCGCGACAGGCCAAGGAGCGCGTCGACAACCTGAGGCTGGACTTCACCTACAACGTCGACGCCGACGCTCGTGGTTTCGGCTTTGCCACCGGTGCGGAATACCGCCATCTGAACATTGGCCAGAACATCGATTTCAGCTATTTCAAGACCAGCTCCATCGTCAACGAGTATCTGTATCCAGGCTCGACCCGCATTGGTGCGGTGGAGGGGTTCCCGCTGATCGACAATGCCGCGCTCAGCGCCGGGCTGGTGCCAGGCCTGGACGGCAACGATGCGGCGTATCCCAACGCCGACTACAGCAGCGACTACAAGTACGTCGAGGACGTCGCTGATGCTTACTTCTCGGCACAGTACGCCTGGGAAAACCTATTGCTGATCGGTGGCGTGCGCTACGACCATACCGCATTCGATGCGTTCAGCCCGCACAGCGATGATGGCGGCACCACCTACACCTCCGCATTCGAAAAAACCTCCGGCGGCTACAGCAATTTCCTGCCGTCGCTGAACGCGGTGATCAAGCTCGGCGAGGATCAGCGCCTGCGATTTTCGGCCAGCCAGACGCTGGGCCGGCCCACGCCGGGCAACGTCGCCCAGGCAAGCAGCACGAGTTGCGCCGAGGACGACGATGGCGGTGGCTATTGTACGATCCGGCAGGGAAATGCCGCCTTGAAGCCGCGCACGTCCACCAACCTGGACCTGGCCTGGGACCTGTATTTCAACGGCAACAACGGCATCGTGTCGGTGGCGCTGTTCGACAAGGTGATCAAGGACGACATCTACACGCTGACGACGTATACGGACATCGATGACGTCACCTACCGGGTGACCCAGCCGATGAATACCGAAAAATCCAAGCTGCGCGGCATCGAGCTGGCCATCGCCAATCGCAGCCTGCGCTGGGGCCGGCAACGCTTCGACATGTACTTCAACGCCACCCGCCTGGACGGCGAAACCCGCTACAGGACCAGCGACGGCGATGCCCGCCAGCTCGATCGCCTGCTGTACCAGCCCGACTGGTCGCTCAATGGCTCGGTGATCTGGCGCATGCCCTGGCGCGATGCGCAGCTGCGGGTGTCGGGCAACTACCGCGGCAGGATGCTCGTCGATTTCGGCGATACGCCGTGGCTGGATTCGTACTACGACCCTTACACCACCTTCAACCTCGGGTTCAGCCACCGGCTCGCCAAGCACGTGACGCTGAAGTACGAGTTGAAGAACTTCCTGAACCAGCAACCGACCTACAGCGCGGGGCCGGGCGGCAGATACCGCACCGAGATCGACGACTACGGCCGCTTCTTCTACTTCCATATCATCTATAACTGAGAGGGCTGGCATGAGCGGAATCGACCGCAGGCGATTCATCGTTCTTTCCGGCCTCGCAGGACTTGGGGCGTGGATGCGCTCGGCCTCGGTGCTGGCGGTCGAGACCGATGCCCAGGCGTTGAGCCCGCGCAATCTGCTGAGGTCGCCGCGGTTCGCGCAGACGCCTTTCACGCTGGGCGTGGCGTCGGGCGATCCCGCGCCCGACGGCGTGGTGCTGTGGACGCGGTTGGCGACCGAGCCATTGGAATTTGGCGGCGGCATGCCCGCTCAGCCCATTGTCGTGAACTGGGAACTCGCCGATGACGAGGCGTTTGGCCGGGTGCTGCGTCGTGGCTCGGCGCTTGCGCATCCGGAGCTGGGGCATTCAGTGCACGTCGAGCTGGAAGGGCTGGCGCCGGGAAGGCCGTATTGGTATCGCTTCAATGTCGCCGGATACGCCACGGTCATCGCACGGACCTGCACGCTGCCGGGGGAGGATGCGGATCTGGAGCGTGTTCGCTTCGCGGTGGCCGGCTGCCAGCAGTACGAGGAGGGCTACTACACGGCGTGGCGACGCATCGCCGAGGAGCCGCTGGATTTCGTCTTCCATTACGGCGACTACATCTACGAGGGCGCCGCCAACACCTCTCCGCACCGCAAGGTGAACGGGCAGCCCTTCGTCAACCTGCGCAACCACGTCGGCCCGCAGATCTACACGCTGGACGATTACCGGCGCCGCTATGCGCAATACAAGACCGATGCCGATCTGCAGGCAGCGCATGCAGCGATGCCCTGGTTCGTCACCTTCGACGATCATGAGGTGGACAACAACTGGGCGGCCGGCGAGGACCAGGATGGCACGCCCAGTGCCGTGTTCCTGCTGCGCCGTGCTCAGGCGTTCCAGGCGTATTACGAGAACATGCCGTTACGGCGCAGCGCATTTCCGCGCAATGGCCATCTCCAGCTGTACCGGCGTGCACGCCTGGGCAGGCTGATGGACCTGCATCTGCTGGATACCCGCCAATACCGCAGCAAGCAGGTCGATATGCGCAACCGGGAGGAAGTGCAATCGCCTGCGCGCAGCATCACCGGTGCCGCGCAGGAGCGCTGGTTGTTCGATGGGCTGGCCGATGCCACGCCGCGTTGGCAGGTGGTCGCCCATCAGGTGTCGCTGGGCAACTATGCGCGGGAGAAGGGCGATGCGGTGGTGACTTCCGATGATCAGTGGTCGGGGTATCTGGCCAGTCGCCGTCGCTTGCTCGAGCATATCCAGCAGGTGGGGTTCAAGAACGTGGTGACGGTCTGCGGCGATGCCCACCGGCACTATGCCGGCGACCTGGTGCAGGACAATGCCGATTCGGGGGTGATATCCAGCGAGTTTCTCGCCACCTCGATCAGCTCCGGCGCCGATGGTCTTGGTATCGATGCCGAGGCCCGCAGCACGTTGGCGCACAGCCCGTACCTGAAAGCCACCACGGACAGGCGCGGGTATGTGGTGTGCAGCGTGGATCGCGACAGCTGCATTGGTGACATGAAGATCCTCGACCGGGTGATGGTGCCGGACGGCAAGCTCGAGAGCTTTGCCCGGTTCGCGATCGAGCACGGCAATCCCGGGTTGCAGCAGGCCTGAGTAGGCCGGCGCCGGGTGTTCACTTGATGATCGGGTCCAGGCCGCTGTCCTTGATCGCGGCGGTGGCGGCCGGTGTGGCCAGGAACTGCAGGAATTGCAGCGCCTGCCGGGGGTGCTTGCTGCCGGCCACGACGCCGGCCGAGTACATCGTCATCTGCTGCGCCTGCGCCGGGATCAGCCCGATGATGTCGATGCCCCGTATCGGCTTGAGTTCGCTCAGTTGCTGAAAGCCGATCTGGGCCTGGCCGCGCGCGACCACTTCGCCTACCGGTTCGGCAGGGATCATCCGGCTCTTGGCCTGGAGGCGGTCGGCGATGTGCATCCGCTCGAACAACGTCTGCGACAGATAGACGCCGCTGGCACTGTCGGAATAGGCAATGCTTTTGGCGTCGAGCAGGGTCTGCCTGAAGACCTGCATGTTGCTGATGTCCGGATGCGCCGCGCCGTGGCGTACCGCCATGGCGATGTAGGACTTGCCCAGATCCCTGCGCGTGCCCGGATCGATCTGGCCGTTGCGGATCAGCTTGTCCAGGGCGCTACCGACCATCAGCACCACGTCGGCTGGTTCGCCGCGCGCCAGCCGGTTTGGAATGGCTTGCGGGGTCTGGCCCATCGACGGGGCCGCTTCGCCCTGCAAGGCGACGTGCTCGCGCTGTTCGTAGATCGGCGCGATGGCCTTGAAGGCGCCCATGCTGCCGCCGGAACTCAGCACCACCAGCCGGACCGGGCCGGTGCCAGCCGTGGCGGGGAGGCACGCCACGGGAATCAAGGCAATGACGGCACTCAGCAGATACGGCAGTAATCGCTTCATGGCGGAAGACCTCGCAGGACCGCCGCTAGTATGGGACTACCCGATGTAAAGCCGGCGCCAAGGCGCCGTTGGCCATGTAGCGCGGGTAGGCATAGATCACACCGTGTCCGGCAGGTTTTTCCTAGACTTGCGTCCAGTACACGACTACGGGAGAACAGCATGGGTTTATTGGTGGATGGAACCTGGCAGGACCGTTGGTATGACACCGACAAGAACGGTGGACGCTTCGAGCGCTCGCAGTCGAAGTTCCGCAACTGGGTAACGCAAGATGGTGCGCCGGGGCCGGCGGGCGAAGGCGGCTTCAAGGCCGAACCGGGGCGCTATCACCTGTATGTATCGCTTGCCTGCCCCTGAGCGCATCGCACCTTGATCTTCCGCCATCTGAAAGGCCTGGCATCGATGATCGGGCTATCGGTGGTGCATTGGCGGATGGGCGAGCATGGCTGGACGTTCGCGCCGGGCCCCGGCGTGGTGGCCGATGAGGTCAACCATGCCAGCCGTCTGTACGAGGTCTATCTCAAGGCCGATCCGGGTTATTCCGGGCGAGTGACCGTGCCGGTGCTGTGGGACCGCGAGCGGTCCACCGTGGTCAGCAACGAATCGGCCGACATCATCCGCATGTTCAACAGTGCCTTCGACGAGGTCGGTGCGGCCGAGGGCGACTTCTACCCCGAGCCGCTGCGCGGCCAGATCGACGCGATCAACGCGCGGGTGTACGACAACGTCAACAATGGCGTGTACAAGGCGGGCTTCGCCACCACGCAATCCGCATACGAAGAAGCGGTGGTGCCGCTGTTCGATACGCTGGATTGGCTGGACGGGCACCTGGGCGAGCAACGCTACCTGTGCGGCGACCGGCTCACCGAAGCGGATTGGCGCCTGTTCACCACGCTGGTCCGCTTCGATGCGGTGTACGTGGGGCATTTCAAATGCAACCTGCGCCGCATCGCCGATTACCGGCACCTGTCCGGCTTCCTGCGCGAGCTGTACCAGATCCCGGGCGTGGCCGACACGGTGAATTTCCAGCACATCAAGGGGCACTATTACCAGAGCCATGCGTCCATCAATCCCACCGGCGTGGTGCCGCTGGGGCCGATCCTGGACCTGGAGGCGCCGCACGAACGTGGCGGCTGACGGCCACGTCCACCCCGCAAAGAGGCGCGGCTCGGGTCAGAGCAGCCCGGCCTGGCGCAGCGCCGCTTCCACCTGTGCCTGGTTTCCGGCCTCCAGCTCGGTCATCGGCAGGCGCAGCGTGCCGCCGCACAGCCCGAGGCGCTGTACCGCCCACTTGACCGGGATCGGGTTGGCTTCGACGAACAGCTGGCGGTGCACCGGCAGCAGCTGCTGCTGGATACGCTGCGCGTTGGGCACGTCGCCTTGCATCGCGGCCACGCATAACTCATGCATCAGCCGTGGTGCGACGTTGGCGGTAACACTGACGTTGCCGTGGCCGCC
>JAATFS010000241.1 GCA_015655035.1 Lysobacterales bacterium
GCCACCTCGATCTTCACCTTGGGCAGGAAATCCACCACGTACTCGGCGCCGCGGTAGAGCTCGGTGTGGCCCTTCTGCCGGCCGAAGCCCTTCACCTCGGTCACGGTGATGCCGGCGATGCCGCAGCCGGCAAGCGCCTCGCGCACGTCGTCCAGCTTGAACGGCTTGACGATGGCCATGATCATTTTCATCGGAAGTACCTTCGGTAGCGCATGCTGCAGAGGATAACGCGGCATCGCGCAACTCTCATCCTGCGATGCTGCCATCGTGGCAACGCCCACTGCCGACGCTGCGATCGGATTATCCTTACCTCTCGCCACTTGCCTCGCCGATGGTCCGCTGCATCCGGCCACCCTAGGCTTTAGTTCAGGACCCCGGAGAACTCACCATGATCGACCTCACCCATATCGACGACCTGGCCCGCCGCCTCAGCGAGTTGGTGCCGCCGGGACTACGGCAATCGCGCGAGGAGCTGCAAGGCACGTTCAAGAATGCGCTGCAGGCCGGCCTGGCCAAGCTCGATCTGGTCACGCGCGAGGAATTCGAGGTCCAGCGCGCGGTGCTGCTGCGCACGCGCGAAAAGCTCGATGCGCTGGAAAAGACCGTGGCGGCGCTGGAATCGCGCCCGGCCGGCAGCGACACGCCCCAGCCCTGACCCCCCACCCATGAGCCTGGCGCTGGTACACAGCCGTGCCCGCGTGGGGGTGCTTGCGCCTCCGGTCCGGGTCGAGGTCCATCTTTCCGGCGGTCTGCCGTCCACCCAAATTGTCGGCCTGCCCGAGGCGGCGGTGCGCGAATCGCGCGACCGCGTACGCGCGGCACTGCTGTGCGCCCAGTTCGAGTTCCCGGCGCGCCGCATCACCATCAACCTGGCGCCAGCCGACCTGCCCAAGGAGGGCGGCCGCTTCGACCTGCCGATCGCGCTAGGCATCCTCGCCGCCAGTGGACAGATCGATCGCCTGGCATTGGCCGACTATGAATTCCTGGGCGAGCTCGCGCTGACCGGCGAACTGCGCCCGGTGGACGGCATCCTGCCCGCCGCGCTCGCCGCTGCCCAAAGCGGCCGCAAGCTGGTGGTGGCGGCCGATAACGGTGCCGAAGCGGCGATCGCGCACCAGGTGCAGGCCTATACCGCCCGCACCCTGCTCGAAGTGTGCGCGGCCTTGACTGGCAACCAGCCATTGCCGCTGGCGCAGTTGCCGGCATTTCCCGAGGCCGGCGCGCCGCTGCCGGACCTGGCCGACGTGCGCGGCCAGCCGCATGCACGCCGCGCACTGGAAATCGCCGCCGCCGGCGCCCATCACCTGCTGCTGGTGGGCAGCCCGGGCTGCGGCAAGACGCTGCTGGCCTCGCGCCTGCCCGGGCTGCTGCCCCCGGCCAGCGAGAGCGAAGCTCTGGAAACCGCTGCGATCGCCTCGGTCAGCGGTCGCGGCATGGACCTGGCGCATTGGCGGCGGCGACCGTATCGATCGCCCCACCACACTTCCAGCGCAGTGGCCTTGGTCGGCGGCGGCGCGCACCCGCGCCCGGGCGAGATCTCGCTGGCGCACAACGGCGTACTGTTCCTGGACGAGCTGCCCGAATGGCAGCGGCATGCGCTGGAGGTGCTGCGCGAGCCACTGGAATCGGGCGTGGTGACGATCTCGCGCGCGGCGCGCAGCCTGGATTTCCCTGCGCGCTTCCAGCTGGTGGCGGCGATGAACCCCTGCCCCTGTGGCTGGGCGGGCGATGCCAGTGGCCGCTGCCGCTGCACCGCCGAGGTGATCCGGCGTTATCGCGGCCGCATCTCCGGCCCATTGCTGGATCGAATCGACCTGCACGTGGAGGTGCCGCGATTGCCACCACAGGCATTACGCGCATCCGTCGGCGGCGCGGAGAACAGCAGCTGTGTGCGGGCGCGGGTACAACATGCGCGCGAGCACCAGCAGACGCGTGCCGGGCGCCCCAACGCGCGGCTGGATCAGGCCCAGACCGACCAGCATTGCCAGCTCTCGCCCAACGACCAGCAGTTGCTGGAACGCGCCATCGAGCAACTCCAGCTATCGGCACGTTCGATGCACCGGATCCTGCGGGTCGCACGCACCATTGCCGACCTGGAAGACAGCGAGCGTATCGCCACCGCGCATCTGACCGAGGCGATCGGCTACCGCCGGATGGACCGTGCCGCCGGCTGAGGCTCAGGTGATCGGCGCAGGGTTGAACAGGGCCAGGTCGTTGTGCAGGTGGTGCTTCTCGGCCCAGGTGCGACGGCCGCTGGCCACGTCCAGGTAGAGCCGGAATATCTCCCAGCCCAGTTCATCCAGGGTCTTCTCGCCGGTGGCGACGACGCCGGCGTCCACGTCCATCAGGTCCGACCAGCGCCGCGCCAGTTCGCTGCGGGTGGCGACCTTGATCACCGGGACCATGCCCAGGCCGTAAGGCGTGCCGCGACCGGTAGTGAAGACGTGCAGGTTCATGCCGGCGGCGGTCTGCAAGGTGCCGCAAACGAAGTCGCTGGCGGGCGTGGCGCAGTATTGCAGGCCACGTCCCTTGACCCGCTCGCCGGGTGGCACCACCCCGGAGATGACGCTGCTGCCGGACTTGGCGATCGAGCCCATCGCCTTTTCGACGATGTTGGACAGCCCGCCCTTCTTGTTGCCCGGGGTGGTGTTGGCGCTGCGGTCGGCATCGCCGCGCGCCAGGTAGCGGTCGTACCAGGCCATCTCGCGCACCAGTGCGCGCGCCACGTCCTCGCTGGCGGCGCGCGGTGCCAGCAAGTGGATGCCGTCGCGCACCTCGGTGTTCTCCGAGAACATGACCGTGGCGCCGGCTCGCACCAGCAGGTCGGCGGCGACGCCCAGTGCCGGGTTGGCGGTAATGCCGGAAAACGCATCGCTGCCACCGCACTGCATGCCGACGACCAGCTCCGAGGCGGGGATGGTCTCACGCCGACGCAGGTCCAGATGCTTCAGCCGTTCCTCGGCCAGATCCATGATGCTCTTGATCATGTCCTGGAAGCCCATGCTCGCTTCCTGCAATCGGTACACGCTGCTGTCGTCGGCACTGGCATCGTCCTGCAACAGGCGTTCGGGCACCAGTTTTTCGCAGCCCAGGCCGACGATCAGCGCCTGTCCACCGAAGTTGGGATTGCGGCCGATGTTGCGCAAGGTCCGGATCGGGATGATCGCCTCCGGCGCGGTGATCGCCACGCCGCAGCCATAGACGTGGTTGACCGCCACCACATCGTCGACGTTGGGATACTTCGGCAGCAGCTCGGCGCGTATGCGTTCGACCGCATGCCCGAGTACGCCGACCACGCACTGCACGCTGGTCATGATGCCGAGGATGTTGCGGGTACCGACGCTACCATCGCGGTTGCGGTAGCCCTGGAAGCTGAAACCCGGCAACGGCTCGACCGGCGCGGCCGGATGCAGGCTCAGGTCGAGTGCGTCCAGTTCCGGCGCCGCCGGCATCTCCAGCATGTCCTCCTGCACCCATTGGCCCCGCGCGATGTCGCGATTGGCATAACCAATCGGGGTGGCATAGCGCATCACCGCCGCGCCGGCGGGGATGTCGACCAGGGCGACCTTGTGCCCCTGCGGTATGGCTTCGATGGCGCTGACACCGTCCTGGAACACGGCACCGGCGGGGGAGCCGCCGTCGTTGACCACGACGGCGACGTTGTCTTCCTGGCGCAGCTTGATCGAACGCCACTGCGGCTGGGTCACGGGGACTGCGGACATGCGTTGTTCCTGCCTGAAGCTCAATGCTGGGGAGCGGGGACCGATTGCGGCGGCCGGTCTTGCGGCGGTTCTTTGAGTTCGATGCGCTCGATCCTGCCGACGATCACCAGGTAGCTGACCACCACCAATGCGCCGTTGGCCGCGACGAATGCCAATGCCGAACCGAACGATCCGCTGGTGCCGACGAGATAGCCGATCACGATCGGGGTAGTGATCGAGGCGATGTTGCCGAACATGTTGAACAAGCCGCCGGCCAGTCCGATGATCTGGCGCGGCGCAGTGTCCGACACCACCGCCCAGCCCAGCGCACCGATGCCCTTGCCGAAGAATGCCAGTGCCATCACCGCCACCACGATCCATTCGGTAGTCACGTAGTTGGCCACCACGATCACCGCCGACAGGCCCATGCCCAACACGATGGGCAGTTTGCGCGCGAACGTCAGCGAATGCCCGCGACGCAGCAGCCAGTCGGAAAAGACGCCGCCCAGCACGCCGCCGGCAAAGCCGCACAACGCCGGCAACGAGGCGATGAAACCGGCCTTGAGGATCGACATGCCGCGTTCCTGCACCAGGTACACCGGAAACCATGTGAGAAAGAAATACGTTACGCCGTTGACGCCGTACTGGCCCAGGTAGACGCCCAGCATCATGCGGTTGCGCAACAGCTGCTTCATGTAGAACCACTGGTTGCCGGCCTTCTTCTCGCCCGGCTTGTCCATGTCCACCAGCGCGCCGTTTGCGGCGATGTAGTCGATCTCGGCCTTGTTGGCACGCGGATGCTCGCGCGGGTTGTAGATCACCACGCGCCACATGCAGGCGACCAGCAGGCCGATGACCCCCATGATGATGAAGACGTGGTGCCAGCCGAAGCTGGCCACCATCCAGCCCATCAGCGGGGCGAAGATCACCGTGGCGAAGTACTGCGCCGAGTTGAACAGCGCCGAAGCCGAACCGCGCTCCTGGGTCGGGAACCACGACGCCGCGATGCGGCTGTTGCCCGGGAACGACGGTGCTTCGGCCACCCCCACCATGAAGCGCAGCAGGAACAGCGCCGGCACCATCATCCCGCCGGGCAGGAAGTGGATGAAGCCCTGCAGGCTGGTGAACAACGACCACAGCACGATGCCCCAGCCGTAGACCTTCTTGGCGCCGTAGCGGTCCAGCAGCCAGCCACCGGGAATCTGGCAGATCACATAGGCCCAGCCGAAGGCTGAGAAGATGAAGCCAAGTTGCTCGGCGCTGATGCCGAGCTCCTTCTGCATCGATGATCCGGCGATGGACAGCGTGGCGCGGTCGGCATAGTTGATGGTCGTGACCAGGAACAGGAACAGCACGATCCACAACCGCATCCGCGTTCTTTTTTCAGGCGTCGCATTCATTCCAATATCCTTTCGTGGTGCGTCGCTCAGAACGCGATCTGCATGCGGGCGGCGATGGCGTTGGTCTTGTCCAGCGTCACATGGGCCAGTTGGTCGTCGGTTTCGCTATGGACGTAGTCCAGGCGCACCAGCACGTTCTTGTTCGCGTACCAGTTCACGCCGGCCGAGGTTGCCTTGACTTCGATATCGCGCGCGACCTGTTGCCCGTGCGCGGTGTCGTAGCGCAGCGCCAACTCCCACGCGCCGCGCGCGCCGATGTTGTCCGGACGGGTGAAGCGCGCGCGCTTGCGATCGTAGCCACGCGACTGGCCGGTGATGAACCAGCCGACGATGGCGTAGCCGGTCTTGACGTCGCCCTCTTCGGTGCCGTTGTCGTAGTGGGCGCGCCCAGCCTCGGCCTGCACGTAGAACGGTCCGGTCACATAGGCCGCCTCGCCGAGATACTTGTTGATCTCCACCTTGCGGCCACTGTCGAAATCGATCAGCGTGAAACGCGAGTGGTCGGCAAGGTGCCCCGCCGCGCGGACCGATGCACTGGTGCCGGTATAGATATCGTCCGGACCCTTGCCGATCTGGTCGTGGCCCGCACTGACACCAAGGTGCAGCAGACCTTCGTCCGGGGCCAGTGGGAGCCACACCAGGCGCCCGGATTCGCCGATGCCACTGTTGTGGTCGGTATCGGTATTGGCCTGGTTGTACAGGTTCACGCCATAGACCCAATGCGCGGTATTGCCCACCCACTGGGTACCGTAGCGATAGCCGAGCTGCTGGGTATCTGCCACCCAGGAGCGCTCCATCATCGAGGCCCACAGGTCGTCGGTGATGTACTCCAGCGAATAGAACGGCTTGATCTGTCCGACGCTGATCGTGCCGGGGCCCAGGGCATGCGAAATGCCGATGGTCTGGCCGACTGCCTTGTCGTTGGCGAAATCGTAGTCGACGACGTAACCCCATTCGCCGAACTTGCCGGATACCGCCAGACGGATACGGCGCAGTTCGGTCCCGGACGGGTTATCGACACCGCGATCGTCGTTGTCGAACCACTCGCTGTCGAACTGCACCCGGCCATGGATGCCGAAGGTGTACTGGCCGTCATCGGACGACGCATTGAATCCATCGCTGTCCAACCGGGTTCCAGCGTGGGCCAGCGGTGCGGCCAGTACCCCGGCAATGGCCAGCGACACCAGCGGCGTGCGACGTGGACAGCGTGTTGCTGTTGTACGGGCGATAAGCATCATCCCCTCTCCTGACGATGTATGAGTCATCGGCATGCCCCTCCCAGGTGCGTTGCCTTTCATGTCCGCCTGACGGCGGTGCGTTCGAAGCGCAGTCGGTGCGCGCGGGATCAGTCCTTGCCCAGCACTCCGTCGGTGCGCCGCCAGATGCCCAGCGGGTTGCCGCTCGCCAGTGCCTGCGGCAGCAGTTCGGCGGCCAGGTCCTGGTAGCAGACCGGGCGCAGGAAGCGCCGGATCGCCAGCGTGCCCACCGAGGTGACGCGCCCGTCGGACGTGGCCGGGAACGGCCCGCCGTGCACCATCGCATGGCATACCTCGACCCCGGTCGGCCAGCCGTTGGCGAGGATGCGGCCGGCCTTGCGCTCGAGCACCGGCAGCAGGCGGCGCGCCAGCTCGGCGTCGCCGGCATCCATCTGCAAGGTCGCGGTCAACTGGCCCTCCAGCCGTTCGGACAATGTGATCAGCTGCGCCTCGTCGTGGCAGCGGATCAGCAGCGACGACGCGCCGAATACCTCTGCCTGCAAGGCTTCGTCGGCCAGGAACGCGTCCGCGTCGGTCGCGAACCACGCCGCCTGGCAACGGTTCGGCCCTTCGGATGGCAGGCCCCGCGCCAACGTGCTGACCTTGGGGTGGGCGGCAAGCGTGGCCACGCCTTCTGCATAGGCCTTGCCGATGCCCGGCGTCAGCATCACCGCGGCCGGGGAGGCTTCGAGCGCGGCTACCGCAGCGGCGACGAATTCATCCAGCGCGGGCGACTCGATCGCCAGCAGCAGGCCTGGATTGGTGCAGAACTGGCCGGCGCCCATGGTCAGCGAACCGACGAAGGCCTGGCCCAGCGCGGATGCGCGCGCTTGCAGCGCCTGCGGCAGCAGGTAGACAGGATTGATCGCGCTCATCTCCGCATACACCGGGATCGGTTCGCGCCGTGTGGCGGCGACCTGCATCAGCGCGGTACCGCCGCTGCGCGAACCCGTGAAGCCAACCGCCTTGATCCGCGCATCGGCGACCAGGGCGGTGCCGATCTGGTTGCCCGCACCGAACAGCAGCGAGAACACGCCTTCGGGCAGGCCGCAGCGCGCGACCGCACGCTGGACCGCCGCACCGACCAGCTCGGAAGTACCGGGATGGGCATTGTGCGCCTTCACCACTACCGGGCAGCCGGCGGCCAGCGCCGAGGCGGTGTCGCCACCGGCCACCGAGAACGCCAGTGGGAAGTTGCTGGCGCCGAATACCGCCACCGGCCCCAGCGCGATATGACGCTGGCGCAGGTCGCTGCGCGGCAGCGGCGTGCGTTCGGGCTGCGCCGGGTCGATCCGGGCCTCCAGCCAGCTGCCTTCGCGGACCACGCTGGCGAACAGGCGCAGTTGCCCGACGGTGCGGCCGCGCTCGCCTTCCAGCCGTGCGCGTGGCAGGCCGGTTTCGGCGATGGCGCGCACGATCAGCTCGTCGCCGATCGCCACGATTTCGTCGGCGATGGTTTCCAGGAACGCGGCACGCGCCTCCAGTGAGGTCTCGCGGTAATGGTCGAATGCCGCCCAGGCCAGCGCGCAGGCGCGCTCCAGGTCGTCCGTTGAGGCGAACCCGAAGCTCGGTTGCAGCGCGCTGCCAGTGGCCGGGTCGATCGCCTGGGTGCTGCCGTTGCCACC
>JAATFS010000071.1 GCA_015655035.1 Lysobacterales bacterium
CGCATGGCGCGGTCAAGCAGTGGTTCGGCATCCATGGGTGGCCCGCACTTGGCTTTTGCGAAGCGTGATTGCACACTCGGGTCACCGTGGTGACTGGTCGGCAATGGGCCGGCAGCGCCGATGCGACCGGCGGATTCCAGTCGTTGGAGAGCCTTGAATGGCGACGAGTGTGCGTATGCGTAATACCTTGACCCTGTTTTCCTCCACCGATGATGTGTTGTGCCATCGGGTTAGGCTGGTTCTGGCTGCTAAAGGTGTGGCCTATGACCTGGTCCCTGTGGATGCGCAGAATCCGCCTGAGGACCTGATCGATCTCAATCCCTATCACTCCGTGCCCACGCTGGTGGAGCGCGAGCTGGTGCTGTACGCCGCGTCGGTGGTCAGTGAGTACCTCGACGAGCGTTATCCACATCCGCCGCTGATGCCGGTCGATCCGCTGTCACGCGCGCGTCTGCGCCTGGCGATGCTGCGCATCGAACACGATTGGGTGCCGCAGGTACAGGCAATCCAGCTCGGCAACAAGACCCAGGCGGAAGCCGGCCGCAAGCGCCTCAAGGAGCTCCTGACCGCATCGGTGCCGCTGTTCAAGGCCAGCAAGTTCTTCCTCAACCCCGAAATGAGCCTGGCCGATTGCGCGATGGCGCCGATCATCTGGCGCCTGCAGGCGCTGGATATCCCGTTACCGAAGGACAGCAAGGCGATCGAGGATTACGGCAACCGGATCTTCCGCAATCCAGGTTTCATCCGCAGCCTGACCGATCAGGAAAAGAAACTGCGCGATCTGCCGGGATGAAGTCCATGTCGAGGCTGGATGCAACCGCAACCGCCGCCTGTCGCGGTGATCTAAGACCGGTCGCCAGCGCGTAAACTGTGAGGTATGAGCGAAGAATTTCCCCGCATGACCAGCCATCGTCCGTACCTGTTGCGGGCGCTGGTGGAGTGGATCAACGACAACGGCATGACACCGCATATTCTGGTCGACGCCGGCTTGCCCGGCGTTCAGGTTCCGGCCAGTTCGGTCAAGGATGGCCGGGTGGTGTTGAACATTGCCGAGCGCGCCGTGGTACGGCTGCAGATCGATAACGAAGGCGTGAGTTTCACCGCCCGCTTCGGTGGCGTCAGTTATCCGGTGCAGGTGCCGACCACCGCGATCCTGGCGGTCTATGCGCGCGAAACCGGGCAGGGCATGGCACTACCGGACGATATCCCGGGAACCAGCACCGAGCCGCCGGATGACGATGCACCGCCGCCGGCGCAGGGGCCCGACGACGCACCACCGGCCGGCAAACGCCCGCATCTGCGCGTGGTCAAGTAACCGGCGTCAGCCGATGCTTGCCGGGTGCGGTGGCGCCCGGCAGCGCCGTGTCGCAACCGCGTGTCGGCAGGCCTGGACGGGCACGGCCGCGTCGGTCGCCATTCGGGCGTGTCCAACCAGATCGGCACGCAAGGCTGGCCTCGAAACGGGTCCTGGTCGCTGAGGCAGGGCGCGCGCGTGCGGGTGGCCGTCAGTTGTCCTGAGGTGGCCGCAGCGGCGTCACCGTGGCCATCGATGGGCCCGTGAACGACACCAACTGGTCGCCTCGCAGCACCAGCCGGCCGCTGTGGCGGTCGATGCCGTCGTGCGAGTAATCGAAGCGGTAGCTGCGTTCGAAACCCAGCCAGCCGCTTGGCATCCTGCATACGCGCAGGCCGGTGGCATGCACGCTCTGGTCCAGCCATTGCACATCGGCGGCACGGCAGGCGTTGCGGCCGAGGGCTTCGGCGTGTTCGGCGGCGGCGCGGGAGGCGTTCCAGAACGCATACAGCGCGGCCCCGGCGATCATCAGCAGGATCAGGCTTGGCATGCGGCCACTGTGCCAGTCGCGCCGGCTTTCGACAATTCCCGGGCGCGCGCTGCGGTCCGGGCCTGAACCGCGCCAGTAGCCGCCCGCTGGCATCATTGCCGTGGCGCCGGATGCCCCCATTTCGACAGGGTCTCCGCTACTCCTTGCAGCGCTGCGGCGTAGTCTCGCCCCGGCCCGGCCCCCGTTTCCGGTATGCATCCCGCCCTTCGTCATTTCCACCCGGTCATCGCCCGCTGGTTCGGGCAGGCTTTTGCCGCGCCCACACCAGCGCAGGTGGCCGCGTGGCCGGCGATCCGGGCGAGACGGCACACCCTGGTGGCGGCGCCGACCGGCTCTGGCAAGACCCTGACCGCGTTCATGGCCGCCATCGATGGCTTGCTGCGCGAGGGCCTGGCCGATGCCGGCAGGCTGCCGGACCAGACCCGGGTGGTCTATGTGTCGCCGTTGAAGGCGTTGTCCAACGACATCCATCTCAATCTCGAGGCGCCACTGCAGGGCATTGCCGAGGAGTTGCTGCGGGAAGGCCTGCCGGAGGTGCGGATCCGCACGGCGGTGCGCACCGGCGACACCCCGCAGCGCGAACGCGCACGGGCACGCCGCACTCCGCCGCACATTCTGGTGACCACGCCGGAGTCGTTGTACGTACTGCTTGGCTCGGAGTCCGGCCGCCAATCGCTGCAGCATGTGCGCACGGTCATCGTCGACGAGATCCACGCGGTGGCTGGCAGCAAGCGTGGCAGCCACCTGGCGCTGACGCTGGAGCGGTTGCAGCAGCTGGTCGCGGCGCCACTGACCCGTATCGGGCTGTCGGCCACGCAGAAGCCGATCGCGGAGGTCGCCCGGTTCCTGGTCGGGGCGGCGAACGTGCGCGACGGCCGGCCGGATTGCGAAATCGTCGATATCGGCTATACCCGCGAGCGCGATCTGGCGCTGGGCCTGCCGCCGACGCCGTTGAGCGTGGCGATGTCCAACGATCAATGGCTACAGGTCTACGAGCAAGTGGCTGCGCTGGCGCGGCAACACCGCACCACGCTGGTGTTCGTCAATACGCGGCGGATGGCCGAGCGCGCGTCGCGCCATCTTGGCGAGCTGCTGGGCAAGGACAAGGTGGCCGCGCACCATGGCAGCCTGGCCCGCGACGCGCGGTTGTTGGCCGAGCGCCGCCTCAAATCCGGCGACCTGACCGTGCTGGTGGCCACCGCGTCGCTGGAACTGGGGCTGGATATCGGCAATGTGGACCTGGTATGCCAGCTCGGCTCGCCGCGTTCGATCGCCAGCTTTTTGCAGCGTGTCGGGCGCTCGGGCCATGCGGTGGGCGGCACGCCGAAGGCGCGGTTGTTCCCACAATCGCGCGACGACCTGGTCGAGTGCGCGGCCTTGCTCGATGGCGTGCGTCGCGGCGAGCTGGACGCGCTGAGGATCGTACCCGCGCCGCTGGATGTGCTGGCCCAGCAGGTCGTGGCCGAGACGGCCTGTGCGGAATGGGACGAGGACGCGCTGTATGCGTTGGTCTGTCGTGCGTGGCCCTATGTCGGGCTGCCGCGGGCTAGCTTCGATGCGGTGGTGCGGATGCTTTCCGGCGGTTTCAGCACGCGGGCGGGCCCGCGTGCCGGTTACCTGCATCGCGATGCCGTGCATCGGCGCCTGCGTGGCCGGCGTGGCGCGCGCATGACTGCGCTGACCTCCGGCGGCACGATCCCGGAAACCGGCGATTACAGCGTGGTGCTGGAGCCGCAGTCCGAAGCCATCGGGACCGTCAACGAGGACTTCGCGGTGGAGAGCCTGACCGGCGATGTGTTCCAGCTCGGCAACGCCAGCTACCGCATCCTGCGGGTCGAGCCGGGGCGGATGCGGGTGGAAGACGCGCGCGGCGCGCCGCCCAACATTCCATTCTGGATGGGCGAGGCCCCGGGCCGCAGCGACGAGCTGTCGTTGGCGGTGTCACGCCTGCGCGCCGATGTGGCCGCACGGTTGTCTGCGCACGGTGGCGATGCCGCGCTGGCTTGGTTGGTCGAAGAGATCGGCCTGCTGCCGGCGGCCGCGCAACAGATCGTCGACTACCTGGGGGCGGCGGCCACCGCGCTGGGGGCGATGCCGACCCAGGACTGCATCGTGATGGAACGTTTCTTCGATGCGTCCGGCGGCACCCAGTTGGTGATCCATTCGCCCTATGGCAGCCGCATCAATCGTGCCTGGGGACTGGCGTTGCGCAAGCGCTTCTGCCGCACCTTCAACTTCGAGTTGCAGGCCGCCGCCACCGAGGATGCGATCGTGTTGTCGCTGTCCACCAGTCACAGCTTCGCGTTGGATGAGGTGGCGCGCTACCTGCATTCCTCCTCCGCCGAGCACGTGCTGGTGCAGGCGCTGCTGGATGCGCCGCTGTTCGGCGTGCGCTGGCGCTGGAACGCGACCAACGCGATGGCGCTGCCGCGCTTCAGTGGCGGGCACAAGGTCGCGCCGCAATTGCAGCGCATGCGATCGGAAGACCTGCTGGCCGGTGTGTTTCCCGACCAGGTGGCGTGTGCGGAGAACCTGGTCGGCGAACGCCAGGTGCCCGAGCATCCGCTGATAGCGCAGACCCTGGCCGATTGCCTGCACGAAGCGATGGACAGCACCGGCTGGCTGCAGCTGTTGCGGGGCCTGGAATCCGGCGCGGTGCGCATGCTCGTGCGCGATCTGGTCGCGCCTTCGCCATTGGCGGCCGAAGCGGTCAACGCGCGGCCTTATGCCTTCCTCGACGATGCGCCGCTGGAAGAGCGCCGGACGCAGGCGGTGCAGGCCCGGCGCTATGCCGATCCGCACAGCGCGACCGACCTGGGGCAACTGGATCCGGAAGCGATCGCGGCGGTGCGTGCCGAGGCCTGGCCGCAGCCGCGCAATGAAGACGAGATGCACGAGGCGCTGGTGGGACTGGGCCTGCTTACTGTGGCCGAAGCGGCGCTGCCGGCGTGGACGGAATGGCTGCAGGGGCTGGCCAAGGCGGGCCGCGCCGGTTGCTTGCACGATGCCGCCGGCGAGCCTCGTGGGTGGGTGGCGGCCGAACGCGTGGACCTGTTCGCACCGCTGTACCCCGGCGCGAGCGTGCGCCCACCGCTACGGGCGCCGGCCGATTGCCGGGTACCGGACTGGCAGCGCGATGCTGCCGTATGCGAGCTGGTGCGCGCGCGCCTCTC
>JAATFS010000107.1 GCA_015655035.1 Lysobacterales bacterium
CTGTTCCCGGAAAAGGGCTGGGCCGAGGGCCTGGTCGGCGCCGGACGCGCGCTGGATCCGGCTTCGCGCCGCATTCTCGCGTTCGACTTCCTTGGCGCTGACGGCACCCTGGATGCGCCGATCGATACCGCCGACCAGGCCGATGCCGCAGCTGCGCTGCTGGACTCGCTTGGCATCGACGTACTGCATGGCTTCGTCGGCTACTCGTATGGTGCGCTGGTCGGCCAGCAGCTTGCGATCCGACATCCGGCGCGGCTGCGCCGCCTGGTCGCGGTCAGTGGCGCGCACCGCGCGCATCCCTATGCCGCCGCCTGGCGCGCATTGCAGCGGCGCGCGGTCGCGCTGGGCCAGTTGCAGTGCGCCGAGAGCCATGGGCTGGCTCTGGCGCGCCAGTTCGCGATGCTCAGCTACCGTACGCCGGAGGAATTCGGCGAGCGCTTCGATGCCGCGCCGGAAGTGATCAATGGCCGCGTTCGCGTCGCCGCCGAGGATTATCTGGATGCCGCTGGCGCGCAATACGTGGCGCGTACCCAGGTCAATGCCTACCTGCGCCTGTCCGAATCGATCGACCTGCACCGGATCGATCCAGCAGCGGTTGCCGTGCCCACCGTGGTGGTCGCCGTCGAAGGCGACCGCCTGGTGCCGCTATCCGATCTCGTCACCCTGGTCGAGGGCCTGGGCACGCGCGGCAGTCTGCGCGTGTTGCGTTCGCCCTACGGCCACGATGCCTTCCTCAAAGAAACCGATCGCATCGATGCGATCCTCGCCACCGCCCTTCGCCCCACCGGAGAAACCGCATGAGCTTCCGTCATCCCACCGATGCCCCCAGTAGTGCCACCACCGCCGCCGTGCGTGCCGGCATCGATCGCGATACCGCTTTTGGCGCGGTAACGCCGCCGATCGTGCTGTCGTCCAATTTCAGCTTCGAGGGCTTCAATCAGAAGCGCGAGTACGACTACACCCGCAGTGGCAACCCCACCCGTGACCTGCTGGGCGAGGCGCTGGCGGAGCTCGAGGGCGGTGCAGGCGGCGTGATCACCGCCACCGGCATAGGTGCGATCAACCTCGTGCTCAACGCCTTCTTGCAGCCGGGTCAGAAGCTGGTGGTGCCGCACGATGCCTACGGCGGCAGCTGGCGGCTGTTCGATGCGCTGGCCAAGAAGGGCCACTTCGACCTGATCACCGCCGATCTGACCGACCCGCGCTCGCTGGCCGATGCGCTGGCCCAGTCGCCAACGCTGGTGCTGATCGAGACCCCGTCCAACCCGCTGCTGCGCATTACCGACCTGCGCCTGGTCACCGAGGCCGCGCACAAGGCCGGCGCGCTGGTGGTGGTGGACAACACCTTCCTGTCGCCGGCATTGCAGAAGCCGATCGAGTTTGGTGCCGACCTGGTGATCCATTCGACCACCAAATACGTCAACGGCCACAGCGACGTAGTCGGCGGTGCGGTGATCGCGCGCGAGGCCGAGCTGCACCAGAAGCTGGTGTGGTGGGCCAATGCGCTGGGCCTGACCGGTTCGCCGTTCGATGCCTTCCTGACCCTGCGCGGCTTGCGCACGCTGGATGCGCGCCTGCGCGTGCACCAGGAAAACGCCGCTGCGATCGTCGAGTTGCTGGATGGGCATGCTGTGGTCAGCCAGGTCTATTTCCCCGGGTTGGCCTCGCACCCGGGACACGCGCTGGCCGCGCGCCAGCAGAAGGGCTTCGGCGCGATGATCAGCTTCGAGCTGGTCGGCGGCGAGGCGGCGGTACGCGCGTTCGTCGATGGCTTGCGCTATTTCACCCTGGCCGAGTCGCTGGGTGGCGTGGAAAGCCTGGTTGCGCATCCGGCAACGATGACGCACGCGGCGATGAGTGCCGAAGCGCGGGCCAACGCCGGCATTTCCGATGGGCTGCTGCGTCTGTCGGTCGGCATCGAATCGTCCGAGGATCTGTTGGCCGACCTGCGTGCCGGCCTGGTCCGGGCGCAGGCGGTGAGCGAAGCGGCGGGCGAGCAGGCGGCACAGCGGGTCGGCGCGTGAGCAGCGCGGCGCCTGCCGTGCAGCGCGCCGCCCCAGCGGCAGCGTCAGTGCCACGACTGGCGTTGCTGGGTACCGGAACAGTGGGCAAGGCATTCTTGGCGCGCTACCAGGCGTTGCAGCAGCGGCAGTTGCGCCTGCCGCGCTTCGAGTGGCTGGCCAATTCGCGCACGGTGCTGAGTTGCGGTTCCGATCCGGGGCAGGCGCTGGCCGCAGCCAGCGTCGCGGCGCGCGATGAGGCGCGCCTGCAACGCTGGGCCGACACCGTTGCGGTGCAGTGGGGCGACATCGTGGTGGATGCCACCGCCAGCGAGGCGATCGCCGCACAGCATGTGGAGTGGTTGTCGCGTGGTGTGCATGTGGTGACCGCCAACAAGCTGGGGCAGGGCATGCAGCTGTCGCGTGCCCGTGCGATCCAGGCCGCGCGGCACAAGCTCGGCGTGGTCTACGGCGACAGTGCCACCGTGGGTGCCGGCCTGCCGCTGCTGAGCAGCGTGCGCGCGCTGGTGGCCGGCGGCGATCATATCCATGCGATCGAGGGGGTGCTGTCCGGCTCGCTGGCATGGCTGTTTCATCGCTATGACGGCAATCGTCCGTTTTCCGAGTGCGTGCGCGAGGCGATGGCGGCTGGCTATACCGAGCCGGATGCGCGTATCGACCTGTCCGGCGAGGACGTCCGGCGCAAGCTGCTGATCCTGGCGCGCGCGGCTGGGCAAGCGCTGGTGGCCGAACAGATAGAGGTGGCGTCGCTGGTGCCGGCAGAACTGGCCGCCGTGCCGCTGAGCGACCTGGACGGGAATCTGTCGCAGTTGGACGAGGGCTTGCAGGCGCGCTGGCGCAGCGCGCAGGCGGCGGGGCATTGCCTGCGCTTCGTGGGGCGCGTGGATGCGCAAGGCGCGCATGTGGGATTGCGCGAGTTGCCGCTGTCCCACCCGCTGGCCGGTGGCGCCGGCACCGACAACCGGGTCGCCATCCGCAGCGACCGCTATCCCGAGCAGCCCTTGCTGATCCAGGGGCCGGGCGCCGGGGCCGAAGTGACCGCCGCGGCCCTGCTGGACGACGTGCTGCGGATCGTTGCTGGCTAGCACTGCACTTGCCGTAACGCAGGTTCTTCGGGATTGCAAAGAAACAACGCCGGCCCGGGGCTGGCGTTGTGGTTTATGCCGGCGCAAACCGCCGGGAAAGCATGTGCTGCCCGTGTTGGCCGCTCGCCCCGGCGGTGGTCATTCCGGCCCCGGAGTCAGGGCGTTGCCAGGGCCTTCAGCAGTGCCGCATTGAAGCGGGAAGGGTCTTGTACCTGCGGCGAATGTCCCAGCTCGGCGAATTCCACCAGGTGCGCACCAGGAATCGCTGCGGCGGCACGCTTGCCCAGCTTCGGGTAGTCGCCTACCCGGGCCTTCACTTCCGCGGACGCCGCATCCTTGCCGATCGCGGTGCGGTCCTTCAGGCCGATGAACAGCGTGGTCGGCACGGTGATGTTCGGCAGCTCGTAGACCACCGGCTGGTTGAACACCATGTCGTAGGTCAACGCCTGGTTCCAGGCCACGGCCTGTTTGCCGGGGCCGGTATACATGCCGGCCTGCATCTGCACCCAGCGGTCGTATTCCGGCTTCCATTGGCCGCCGTAGTACACCGCCAACTGGTAGGTCTTGATGCTTGCGGCACTGGTCTTCAGCTCGTTGGCGTACCAGGTGTCGACACTGCGCCACGGCACCCCTTCGACCTTCCAGTCCTCCAGTCCGATCGGTGCGACCAGGGCCAGTTGCTCGGTGGCCTGCGGGTACATCAGCGCATAGCGGATCGCGAGCATGCCGCCCATCGAATGACCGACGATTGCCGCGCGCTGGATTCCGAGGTGTTCGAGCAGCGCGTGGGTGTTGGCGGCGAGCTGGCCGAGCGAGAACTGGTAGGCGGCCGGCTTGCTCGATTTGCAGAAGCCGATCTGATCCGGCGCGATTACCCGATAGCCGGCGCGGGACAGCGCAAGGATGCTGTCTTCCCAGGTGGCCGCGCAGAAGTTCTTGCCGTGCAGCAGTACCGCTACGCGGCCATTGGCAGTGCCGGTGGGAGCGACGTCCAGGTAAGCCATCTCCAGCGCCTGCTGCTGGGATTGGAATGCATAGGTCCGCAGCGGATGCGGGTAGTCGAAGCCTTCCAGGCGCGGGCCGTAGCTGGGCGCTGCCTGCGCGGTGGCGGCGAACGGGCTGAACATCATCAAGGCGAGGGCGAAGTAGCGCATCGGGATGTCCGGGTCGGGGAAGGGGGCAGCCTAACAGCGCCTCAGCATTCGATCACGTTCACCGCCAGCCCGCCGCGGCTGGTTTCCTTGTACTTGTCCTGCATGTCGCGGCCGGTGTCGCGCATGGTCTTGATCACCTTGTCCAGCGAGACCTTGTGCTTGCCGTCGCCGCGCATCGCCATGCGGCTGGCATTGATGGCCTTGACCGCGCCCATCGCGTTGCGTTCGATGCAGGGGATCTGCACCAACCCGCCAATGGGGTCGCAGGTCAGGCCGAGGTTGTGCTCCATGCCGATCTCGGCGGCGTTCTCGATCTGGCCGGGATTGCCGCCGAGCGCGGCAACCAGACCGGCGGCCGCCATCGAACAGGCCACGCCTACCTCTCCCTGGCAGCCGACCTCGGCGCCGGAAATCGATGCGTTTTCCTTGTACAGGATGCCGATCGCGGCGGCGGTGAGCAGAAAATCGAAGATTCGCTGCTCGTTGCTGCCGGGGCAGAAACGGTCGAAGTAATGCAGAACTGCGGGGATGATGCCGGCCGCGCCATTGGTCGGGGCGGTGACCACGCGTCCACCGGCGGCGTTTTCTTCGTTTACCGCCAGCGCATACAGGTTGACCCAGTCCAGCGTGGTTAGCGGATCGCGCATTGCGGCTTCCGGCTTGGACGAGAGTTCGCGGTACAACGAGGGCGCTCGCCGCGACACGTGCAGCCCGCCCGGCAATGTGCCTTCCTCGCGGATGCCGCGTGCCACGCAACTCTGCATCGCATTCCACAGTTCGCGCAGGCCATCGCGGATCTCGTCCTCGCTGCGCCAGCTCTTCTCGTTCTCGAACATCAGTTGGGCGATGCTCAATCCGCTGCGCGTGCACTGCGCCAGCAACTCGTCGCCACTGCCGAAGGGGTAGGGCAGCGGTGTCGCGTCGGCAACGATACGATCCTCGGCGGCATCGTCCTGGTTGACCACGAAGCCGCCGCCGACGGAGTAATAATCGCGCGTGGCGATCACCACGTCGTCGGCGTCGTAGGCGGTGAAGCGCATGCCGTTGGTGTGATAGGGCAGCTTCTGGCGCTTGTTCATCGGCAGATCGCGTTTTTCGTCGAAGGCGATCTCGTGTTGGCCGATCAGGTTGATGCGCTTGCGCGAGCGGATGCGCTCCAGCGTAGCCGGGATGATGTCCGGGTCGATCAGGTTGGGGCGGTGGCCTTCCAGGCCGAGCAACAGGGCCTTGTCGGTACCGTGGCCGCGTCCGGTCAGCGCCAGCGAGCCGAACGCCTCGGCGCGTACGCGTACCACGTCCTGCAACCGGCCCGGATCCAGCAGCCAGCGGTGGACGAAGCGTTCGGCCGCGCGCATCGGTCCTACCGTATGCGACGAACTTGGACCGATGCCGATCTTGAACAGGTCGAACGTGCTGACAGCCATGCGCTTGCCGAAGGGGTGGGCGAAAGATCGCTATTCTAAGTTGCCGGGCGTGACGCCATGCCCTGCGCCGCAGCATTGGAGGCTATTGTTCATGGTCATGACGTTGTTCCAGCGCGACGACTGCCATCTATGCGACCTGGCATTGCAGGTGCTGGCCGAGGCGCATGTGCCGGAGTTCGATAGCGTGTTCATCGATACCGACATGGCGCTGGAAGCGCGCTACGGCACCCGGGTGCCGGTACTGCGCGACGTAGGCGGGCGCGAGCTGGACTGGCCGTTCGATGCGCTGCGCCTGGCGGACTGGCTGCGCAAGGGCGGTTGATGGCGCCGGGAAGCCGTCGGCATGGACACGCTCATGGATTACTTCAGGTAGCTCTTGAGGATGCCGGTAACCTCGTCCACCGCGTCCTGGCGCAGGTCCGCGCTGTCGGGTGCCGCCACGTGGTGGCGCAGGTGATCGGCCAGCAGTTCCACCATCAACGCCTGTGCCGCGCCGCGAACGGCGGCCACCTGGGTCAGCACGGCGGTGCAATCGATATCGCTGCCCAGCGCCTTTTCCAGCGCTTCGACCTGGCCTCTGATCCGGCGCACACGGGCCAGGAGCTTGGGTTGGTTGTGATTGAGATGCGTCATTAGGAATATACCCCCCGGGGGTAATTATCCTACACTGGAGTCGTATTCGAATCCGGGGGCTCGCTGTAGATGTCGATCGATGCCATAGCCGCCCAGCGCGGGCATTCTCATTCCTTCGGCAAGGGCAATCCGCTGGCCGAGCGCAATACCCGCCGTGCGGTCGTGCTGACGGCGGTGATGATGGTGGCCGAGATCATCGGCGGATGGTCCTTCAACTCGATGGCGCTGCTGGCCGATGGATGGCATATGAGCTCGCACGCGCTGGCGCTAGGAGTATCGCTGTTCGCCTACGCCTGCGCGCGGCGGTATGCGCAGGATCAGCGCTTCAGCTTCGGTACCTGGAAGATCGAGGTACTGGGGGGCTACACCAGTGCGATGCTACTGTTGGGCGTGGCGGGGTTGATGGCGTTCCAGTCGGTGGCGCGGCTGTTCTCGCCGCAACCGATTCATTACGAACAGGCGATCGTGATCGCAGCGATTGGCCTGTTGGTGAATTTGCTTTGTGCGTGGTGGTTGCGTGACAGTCACGCTCATTCGCATGGGCATGGGCATGGTCACGGCCATCCGCATGGACATGCCCATGCCGGCGAACCCGCGCAGCATGATCACGCTCATCATGGTCACGCCGATCTCAATCTACGCGCCGCCTATCTGCATGTGGTGGCCGATGCTGCCACCTCGGTGTTGGCGATCGTGGCGTTGAGCGCGGGCATGGTGTGGGGTGTGAGTTGGCTGGATCCGGTGATGGGGATCGCCGGTGCGGTGCTGGTGACGGTATGGGCGTGGGGGCTGCTGCGCAGTACCGGGCGCGCATTGCTGGATGCGGAGATGGATGCGCCGGTGGTGGCCGAGGTACGCGAGGTGATCGCCAATGATCCTTATCCTGCGACGATCAGTGATCTGCATGTATGGCGGGTCGGCAACGATAAGTACGCTTGCATGTTGAGCCTGGTCACGGAGGCGGCGGTGGATGCGGATCATTACCGTGATGCGCTGTCGGTGCATGAGGAGTTGGCGCATGTGACGGTGGAGGTGTATCGGTGCGGGGGCCGTGATGGCAAGGTCTGAAGACAGCAGATAACTGCAGCAGCTGAAGGCATAGTCAAAGGCTTTTGCGCCTGCCGGCGCGAGTCGATTTTTTCTTGCAGAAAGTAAACAAAAGTGCTCTCGCCCGAAGCGAGCCGGTGCGATGAAGCCGCACCGGTGCCCTGCGCTCCTCGGCGGAGGCGGCTCGCTTTGAGGGCGCGGTAGGTCGAGGTCGAAATCTGAGCAACAGCAACAACAACCACGGTGGGCTGATCCGGATTGTTTCGTGGGTACCGCTTGCTTAACGCTATGTGTGCAGGGCGGTCGGCTGGTTACTTGGCCTTGAATACGACCTTGGTGCTGATCGCGGTTTCGTTCGGGATGGTGTTGGTATCGGCCCAGTCGCCGCCGCCGATGCCGAAGTCCAGGCGTTTGACCGTGGCTTTGCCGGCCAGCACGGGTTGTGCGCCGGGCGTCCAGGTGAAGGTGAATGTCACCGGCTTGGATACGCCGCGCAGGTCCAGCGTGCCGTCGGCGGCGTACTGGTTGCCGCCCAGTGCGCGGAAACGGGTGGCGCGGTAATGTGCGGTGGCGAACTTGGCGACATCGAAGAAGTCCGCGCTTTGCAAGGTGGAGTCGCGATCGCTGTTGCCGCTGCGGGCGCCGGTCAGTGGAATGGTGACGTCCAGTTTGGCTGCGCCGAGGTGGGCAGGGTCGAAGCTCAGCTGGGTGTCAAAGCCTGGAAAGGTGCCGGTAAACACTTCACCGTCGTATTTGCTGGCGAATACCAGGGTCGAGCCCGGGGCCTGGGCGTAGTCGGCCGCTGATGCCGGGGCGGAAGCAAAGGCGGCGACCAGTGCGGCGGCGACCAGGGTTGGGGATGCGAAGCGCTTAGGGGACATGGCGGGATTCCTTGGTGACGGGGGATAGCCAGCCGCGTGGAAGCATCCGCGACAGCGTGGCATCGCGTTGGAACAGGTGGTGGTAGACGGCGGCGCCGGCATGGATCAGCACTATGGCGATCAGCAGCCAGAAGCCCCATTCGTGTACGAAATGCGAGAGTGCGCGCAATTGCGCATCCGGTGCGCTGAGCTTGGGTACCAGGAACAGGCCGAACCAGCGCAGCGGTCGCAGGCCGCTGGTGGAGTCGTAAAGCCAGCCGGACAACGGCATGGCCAGGATCATCGCGTACAGCAGCCAATGGGTGAACGTGGCGATGCGTTCCTGCCAGGTGGGCGTGCCGGGTACCGGGTCGGGGGCACCGGCGTAGATGCGCCAGCCCAGACGCAGCACGACCAGGGCCAACACGCTCAGACCCAGCGACTTGTGCGCGGTATAGACCCAGAAGTATCTGGGAGTCCTGGGCAGCTCGCCCATGATCAGGCCGACCACGCCCAGTAACAGGATCAATATGGCGATCAGCCAGTGCAGCAGCTGGCTGACGCTTCCCCAGCGTTCGGCAGTGTTCTTCAGGCTCATGGCTCGGAGTCGTTGGCGGCGGGAGTGGGTAGTCGGGAATCGGCGGTGCCTTCCGTCGCCACATCGGCCTTGCCCTCGCGCACCGCTTCGGCCTCGATCCGCAGTTCGACGGTATCTCCGATCATCGACTTCCAGGCGTCGATGCCGAAGTCGGCGCGGCTGAGTACGGCCGTGGCCGAGAAGCCAACGGTACGCCGGAACGGCGGCAACGGGTAGCGCTTGAGCGCGTTGAGGGTGGCATCCAGGGTGATCTCGCGGCTGACTCCGTGCAGGGTGAGGGTGCCGGTGACCTTGGCCTGGTTCTCGCCGCTCGGCTCCACCTTCGATGAGACGAAGCGGGCCTGCGGAAAGCGCTCGCCGTCGAGCAGGTTGCGCGCCAGCGTGGCCTGGTTCCACTTGGCATCGCCCAGGTCCACGCGGGTGATCGGCACGCTGACGTCCAACCGTGCGCTGGTCCAGTCGCCTGGGTCGAACACCAGCGTTCCGGTGCTGCCGGATACCGTGCCGAGCGCCTTGGAAAAGCCCGCATGTTCGATCGCGAACAGCACGCGGGTATGTACCGGGTCCAATGCGTAGCTGGCCGGTGCCGCAGGCGCAGCGATTGGGAGCGCCAGGGCGGCGGCCAGGGGCAAGCGGAGGCAGAAGGGATTCATGGGCCGGATTCTAGGCACATCGGCGTGAGCAGTGCTGCTTGCGCTTGCGACGATCCATTGCCAGCATGCACCCAGGACGTGGCGAAAGGATGCCCACATGCGTTTGCTTGGATGGCTGTTGCTGCTGGTGTGCGCCGGAATGGGCGCGGTTGCGCAGTGCGCGGTACCGCAGATGCCGCGCTTTCGGATAGTGGATGCCGCCGATGGCCTGCCGTCCAGTGCGATCAGCGGCATGGCGCAGGATCGCGCCGGCTACCTGTGGCTGGCCACGGGCGATGGCCTGGCGCGCTACGACGGTGCCGAATTCAAGGTGTGGCGGAAGAATCCGGCCGATCCCGGGTCGCTGGCCGGCAATTCGCTGCAGACGCTCTATATCGATGCGCAGGACCGGATATGGGTAAGTTCGGAAGGTGGTGGCATCAGCGTGATGGATGCCGAGCGCAAGCGTTTCCGTCATTTTCGTGCGGCGCAGCAAGCGCAGATGAGCAATGACGATGTGTTCGCGCTGGCCGGGCGCGGCGACGAAGTGTGGTTTGGCAACTACGGCGGCGCGGTGCATCGCATCGATGCCGATGGCGAGATCACCCGCTTCGATTTGTCGGCGATGGACGATGGGCTTCCACCCAGCCACGTCACGGCGATGGTGACCGACGCCCAGGCCCGGCTATGGATTGGTACGCCGGAAGGATTGGCCTATTTCGACGGCCGGCGCATGCATCGGGCGCGGTTGCCGGACCCGCAGGCCGGCGTGTATTCGCTGGCGTGGGTGGGCGAGCAGCTGTGGGTGGGCAGTTCCTCCGGCGTCTACCTGCGCAACGCTCAGGGCCAGTGGCAGACACCGGCATGGTCGCCGATGTTCGCCGCCGGCAATCTGCTGTGGTCGGTGGCCGATGTGGGAGATGGCGAATTCTGGCTCGGCAGCGAGAAGGGCCTGTGGCGGACTCAGGCCGGGCGCCCGCCGGTACCCGCGCTCGGTGGCGATCAATCGCTGCTGTCCGGGCGCAACGTGCAGGCGTTGTGGCGCGGTACCCATGCTGGACTGTGGGTGTCGGTGCATGGCCGGGGCCTGGCCTATCTGCGCGAGGACTGGAAACGCACCGCCGCGTTCAAGCCGGCGCATGACCTGGGGGACGGCATCTATTGCGCAGTCGCACCGGCCGTGCATTCGGGCGGCTTGTGGCAAACCGATGCCGCCGGCCGGCTGCTGCGCCTGGACACCCGGACCGGCGAGGCGAGCCAGACCGGTTGGCAGCACGAAGAATTGAAAGGCATGCAATCGACTTCCGCGCAGGAAGACAGTCGCGGCAGGTTGTGGCTTGGCAATACCGACACTGGATTGGCCCGGATCGATCTGGCCACCGGCGAGCTGCGCAGCTGGCCGCCTGGCGGCAGCGATCCCGTCCCCGACTATGGCGCGCCGGACTGGTTGCTGGAGGCGGCCGACGGCAGCCTGTGGCTGAGTACGATGGGAGTGCTGCAACACCGCGAACTGGAAACCGGGCGCGTGCTCGATACCTTTGCCGGCGACGCGGTGCGTGGGCTGGTGTCGAGCGAGGTGGAACAGCTGGGCAACGGCCCGGACGGCCGGGTGTGGGTGGCCGGCGGCGGCGGGGTCATGGGCTGGAATGCGGACGCGCGCCGCTTCGAGCCGGTTCGCGGATTGCAGGGAGAGCGCATCTACAGCTTTGCCTTCCAGGCAGCTGATCAGGTGTGGGTGCATCGCATGAAGGGCCTGGAGCAATGGCAGCGTAGCGGCGACGGCTGGCACCGTCAGCGCGTGGTGGAGGTGGCGCAGGGACTGCCGGCGATGGAGTCGCTGGCCATGCAGATGGATCGACAGGGCCGCATCTGGCTGTCGACCCGGCGCGGACTGTGGCGCATCGATGCTTCCTCCGCGCGCGAGCAGGTGCGAAATTTCGGGGTGCGCGATGGCTTGAGCAGCCAGGAATTCATCGACGGCTGCCTGACGATGCTGCGGGACGACGTGCTGGTGGGCAGCACCACCGATGGGTATGTCGTGCTGCTGGATACGGCCATGCCGGATGCCAAGCCCTTCACCCCGGCAATGCGCCTGGAGAGTGTCAGCGTGTTGCGTGAGGGCGCGCGCAGCGAGCTGGCGTCGGACGGCCCGGTGCACCTGCACGCCGACGATCGCCAGTTGCAGGTGTCCACGCGCTTGTTGTCGTTCGGCGATCCGCTGTCCAATCGCTATCGCTCGTGGCTGCGCGGCTTCGACAGTGGCTGGGTAGAGCAGGGCACCACGAGCCTGCGTGAGTTCTCTTCGTTGCCGCCGGGCAGTTACTCGCTGTCGATCCAGGGCATCGATCCGATGGGCAATGTCTCCAAGGTGCACTCGCTACAGCTGGTGGTCGCGCCGCCGTGGTGGCGAAGTTCCTGGGGCATCGCGCTGCTGGTGGTGCTGGCAGGGCTGCTGTTCGCTGCTGTTGCCTGGTCTTATCGCCGCCGGATCAAGGCGCGTGCGCATTGGCAGTTGACCCAGCACAAGCACGAACTGGCCGAGCAGGCCTCGCTCGCGAAAACGCGATTCCTGGCCACGCTGGGGCATGAGGTGCGTACGCCGATGACGGGGGTGCTGGGGATGAGCGAATTGCTGTTGCAGACCCGGTTGGACGAGCGCCAGCACGGCTATGCCAGTTCGATCCAGTCGGCAGGCAAACACCTGCTGCGGCTGGTCAACGACGCACTGGACCTGGCGCGGATCGAGGCCGGCAAGCTGCCGCTGGAACAGCGCGACTTCGATCTGCAAGTGTTGCTGGCGCAAGTGGTGGCACTGGTGCGGCCCATCGCCGAAAGCAAGGGGCTGCGGTTCGACTATGGGTATGACCCGGATTCACCGCGCGTGCTGCATGGCGATGCCAACCGGGTGCAGCAGATATTGCTGAATCTGTTGAA
>JAATFS010000152.1 GCA_015655035.1 Lysobacterales bacterium
CGCGCGGGGAAACCGGGGAATTGCATACCCGTGGTTATTCGGTGATGCGCGGCTACTGGAACGACCCCGAACGCACCGCCGAAGTTCTCGATGCGGATGGCTGGATGCACACCGGCGATCTGGCCACCCTGGACGAGCAAGGCTATTGCCGCATCGTCGGCCGTCTCAAGGACATGCTGATTCGCGGTGGCGAGAACATCTACCCCCGCGAGATCGAGGAATTCCTCTATGCGCACCCGGCGGTATCCGACGTGCAGGTATTCGGAGTACCGGACCCCAAGTTCGGCGAAGAAGTCTGCGCCTGGATCCAACTGCGCGAAGGCCACGACTGCTCGGCCGAGGATATCCGCCAGTTCTGTCGCGCGCATATCGCCTACTACAAGGTGCCGCGCTACGTGGAATTCGTCGATGCCTTTCCGATGACCATCACCGGCAAAGTTCAGAAATACCTGATGCGCGACGCAATGAGCGAGCGCCTGGATAAACGTGGCACCTCGTAGCAACGCAGGCCAATGCGACACTCAACGCGCATAGAATGCATATCCCCCTCGTCACACTTCCGGCAATGCCCACGTTCCATGCCTTTCCCGCCATGATTCGCGACCTGCTGCCGCGTTGGAACCAGCGCGTGCTCGACTTCGTGGTGCCTACCCTCGAGATCGTGCTTATCATCGTGGTGGCCAGCATGCTCCGGCTGGTGTTGCGCAGGGTGCTGAAAAGCATCGGCGCGCGCTACCACGTGCCGGTGGAGATGATGATAGGCGCACGCCGGATCGGCAGCGTCATCATCTCGATCGCCGCGTTGCTGCTGATCCTGGATCGCCTGGGCGTTTCCGGCGCGGTACTGTGGACCGCGTTCACTGGCTTCGCTGCGGTCGGCGCGGTGGCTTTCTTCGCCGCCTGGAGCGTGCTGTCCAATATCTTCTGCACGTTCCTGATCGTCACCACCCGCCCGTTCCGCCTGCACGATCACATCGAGCTGCTGGAAAACGGTGAAAAACCCGGGCTGAAAGGCAAGGTCGTGGATATCAACCTGATCTACACCACCTTGCAGGAAAGCGGGGAAAACGGCGCCCATACCGTGCTGCAAATCCCCAACAGCCTGTTCTTCCAGCGCACCACGCGCCGCTGGCGCGACGCCGGCGGCATCGCTCAACCCTGAGTGCCGCCGTACTCAGCGCAGCTGGCTGTCCTTGCTGCCACGCCGGTTGTAGCCGCTGCTGCCGGCCTGGTCGGCGTCGTAGGCCTGCTGGCAATCCACGCACAGCCGCACCCCCGGCAACGCCTTGCGCCGCGCCTCGGGAATCGGTGCATCGCACTCCTCGCAGTGCGCCAGGCTATCGCCGGACGGCAGCTGGCTGCGCGCACGTTTGATCGCATCGTCGACAGTGGCATCGATCTGATCCTGCACCGCGCCGTCGCCGGCCCATCCAGTCGCCATGACCTTACCTCCTCGCTGAGAACCGCTCACCTCCGAGCAGTTCTAACCAAAGCAGAAATGGGTGCTAGAGCGGGTGAACTCAAGCCGGCCAGCGACCCGCGCTTAAACAGGTATCCCCTGGCACCCACCGACGTCATTCAGCCGCATGGGACCTGTCGGCCACGCCGACATGGCGAGTACCGCCGTGGCGAATTACCCTGGCGCCCATGAGCGCACTCAAGTACCTCGCCGGCTACCCGCAGCACATCCTGGACCAGGTGCGTGCACTGCTGGAACAGGATCGGCTGGGAGAACTGCTGCGCAATCGATATGGCGAACGCCACGAGGTGCGCAGCGATCGCCAGCTGTACGACTACGTGCAGGCGATGAAGGATCGCTACCTGCGCAAGGCCGCGCCGTTGCAGAAGGTGATCTACGACAATCACCTGCAAGTGGTGAAGCACGCGCTGGGCACCCACACCACGATCTCGCGGGTACAGGGGAGCCGCCTGAAGGCCAGCCGGGAAATCCGCATTGCCAGCGTCTTCCGCGACGCGCCGGCGGAATTCCTGCAAATGATCGTTAGCCACGAACTGGCCCACCTGAAGGAGAGCGAGCACAACAAGCCGTTCTATCAGCTGTGCACCCACATGACCCCCGACTACCATCGGCTCGAGTTCGACCTGCGGCTGTATCTGATCCATCTGGAGAGTGCGCGCGGCACGCAGCGGCCGGCCTGAAACGCTCGATTCAGCACGGCTGTCTCGCCGCGAATCCCTATCGCCCTATTCATATGCATGAACAACGCAGGGTGCACTACCATTGCGCGACGCGACGCCAGGACCGGTTCCGAACACGTCGCGTTTTTGTTTCTCCCCCAGTCAAGCAAGTACCTGCGCGTGCCGCATGCGGCACGCAGCAACCGGAGTACCAGCGATGCTTTTCGAAACCCTCGACACCACCGGCCACGAGCAGGTCATCTTCTGCAACAACCCCGATGCGGGACTGAAGGCGATCATCGCGCTGCACAGCACGCGGCTGGGGCCGGCGCTGGGGGGCGTGCGCATGCGCCCGTACGCCAGCAGCGAGGCGGCCATCAACGACGCACTGCGGCTCAGCCGGACCATGACCTACAAGAACGCGCTGGCGGGATTGAACGTAGGTGGCGGCAAGGCGGTGATCATCGGCGACCCCAAAACCGACAAGAGCGAGATCCTGTTCCGCGCGTTCGGCCGTTTCGTCGAGTCGCTGGGAGGGCGCTACATCACGTCCGAGGACGTCGGCACCGACGTCACCGACATGGAGCAGATCTACCTGGAAAGCGAATACGTCACCGGCGTGCACCAGGTGCATGGCGGTTCCGGCGATCCGGCGCCGTTCACCGCCTACGGCGCGCTGCAGGCCTTGATGGCCTCGCTCAATCGCAAGCTGGGCCACGAGGAAGTCAGCAAGTCCAGCATCGCGATTCAGGGCCTGGGCCATATCGGCATGGAACTGGTGAAACTGCTCAAGGAACGCGGCGCAAAGTTGTACGTCGCCGATCTCGATCCGGCGCTGGTCGATCGTGCCGTCAGCGAGTATGGCGCCGAGGCGGTCAGCCCGGACGACATCTACGAAGCCCCGGCCGATGTGTTCGCGCCCTGCGCGCTCGAAGGCGCCATCAACGAAGACACACTGCCCAGGTTGAAGGCCAAGATCATCTGCGGCACCGCCAACAATCAACTGGCCAGCGACGAGATTGGCAACGAATTGCACCGGCGCGGCATTCTCTATGCGCCCGACTACGTGGTCAACGCCGGCGGCGTGATGAACGTCTCGCTGGAAATCGATGGCTACAACCGCGAACGCGCGATGCGGCTCATCCGCAGCATCTATCACAACCTGGAAAAGGTGTTCGATCTGTCCACCGCTGCGGGCATTGCGCCGCAGCAGGCGGCAAACCGCATCGCCGAGACCCGGATCGAAACAATCAGCAAGCTCAAACTTCCGCTCGGGCGTACCGCGCCGCGCTTCATCAACAAGTTGCGCGGCGAGTAGAGCTTGCTTGCCACGGCGCAGCGTGCACGACCGCTGCGGCCGCTGGCACGCGATTGCGGCCACGCCGATAATCGGCGTACTTCCAGAGGTATCCAGTCCATGTCCGACATCGTCATCGCCGCTGCCAAGCGCACTGCCATCGGTTCTTTCCTGGGTCAGTTCAACGGCGTTCCGGCGCCCACGCTGGGCGCGGCGGCGATCGAAGCTGCGCTGCGACAGTCCGGCATTCCGGCCGAAGACGTTTCTGAAGTGATCATGGGCTGTGTCCTGCCCGCCAATCTGGGCCAGGCCCCCGCGCGCCAGGCCGCCATCGCCGCCGGCATCCCGACCGCGACCGGCGCTACCACCATCAACAAGGTGTGCGGTTCGGGCATGAAAGCGATCATGCTCGGCCACGACCTGATCAAGGCCGGCTCGGCCAGAATCGTGGTGGCCGGCGGCATGGAGTCGATGAGCAATGCGCCCCACTTGCTGCCGAACTCACGCACCGGCAACCGCTACGGCAATTTCCAGGCGGTGGACCACATGGCGTGGGACGGGTTGACCAACCCCTACGATGGGCAGGCGATGGGCGTGTTCGGTGAAAGGACCGCCGAGAAGTTCGGCTTCCGCCGCGAGGACCAGGACGCATATGCGATCGAATCAGTTCAGCGCGCGCTGGCGGCACAGCAAAGCGGTGCGTTCGATGACGAGATCGTCGCGGTCAAGCTCACCACCCGCAGGGGCGAGGTCGAAGTGGCCACCGACGAACAACCGGGCAAGTCGGACATCGGCAAGATCCCCTCACTGCGGCCGGCGTTCCAGAAGGACGGCACGGTCACTGCCGCCAGCTCGTCGAGCATTTCCGATGGCGCGGCGGCGACCCTCCTGCTCAGCGCCGACGACGCCGCGCGCCGCGGCATCACGCCGCTCGCCCGCATCGTCGGCCATGCCACCTTCTCGCAGGCGCCGGAGTGGTTCACCACCGCGCCGGTCGCGGCCATCTCCAAGCTGCTCAAGCAGATCGATTGGACCCAGGACGAGGTTGATCTGTTCGAAATCAACGAAGCCTTCGCCGTGGTGGCGATGGCGCCGATCAAGCAACTGGGCATCCCCCACGCCAAGGTCAACGTCAATGGCGGCGCCTGTGCGCTGGGCCATCCGATCGGTGCCTCCGGCGCACGTCTGGTGGTAACGTTGGTAAATGCCTTGCGCACGCGCGGCGGCAGGCGCGGAATCGCCACACTGTGTATCGGCGGGGGCGAGGCAACTGCCATCGCCATCGAATTGATTTGATTGGAATTCACGGCAAACATTCAAACCTGAATGCGCTCAAGCTTGACACCCGTCTTGGGGTTGTCATCATGTTGGGGGCGCGCACTAGCGCGTTGCCTAACTAACGACGAGGATTAACACAAATGAGCATCAACAAGCTGCTGATTGCAATGGCTCTGGGTCTGGCCCTGACCGCGTGCTCGAAGCCCGAGCAGGCGCAGGACGCCGCCGCTTCGGCTAACGAAGCCGCCACCGACGCACAGGCTGCTGCCGACCAGGCTACCGCTGCCGGCGCCCAGACCGCTGACGCTGCCCAGGCCGCTGCTGACACCGCTGCCACCGCTGCCGACACCGCTGCTGACGCTGCCTCCACCGCCACCGGCGCTGCTACCGACGCCGCTGCTGACACCGCTGCTGACGCTGCCAAGGCTGCTGAAGACACCGCTGCGCAGGCCAAGGACGCTGCTGAAGAAGCCAAGAAGTAATAACTTCTTGCTCTTCGCGAGTTCGAAAAAGCCGCTGGTTCGCCAGCGGCTTTTTCTTTGCCCGGCTTGTTTGCCCATCTATCCCCTCTCAGGTGCATGCCACCGGTCTTGACGCCAACGCGATGCTCATCTAGTTAAGCTGCGGCTCTCAACTGGAACAGGACACCCCATGAACATCGCTCGCTATTTCCCGCTGTGCGCGCTTGCCCTCGTTGCTCTGGCCGGGTGCACCGGGCCCGAGGCCGAACAGGCCAAGCGCGATGCCAGCTCTGCCGTCGAGCACGCCGCAGAAGCCACCAAGCAAGCCGCCGACCGCGCCGCAGTAAAGACACGCGATGCCACCGCAGAATCCCGCCAGGCACTGAGTGAAGCCGCGCACGATGCGCATGGCGCTGCCCGCGCAGTGGCGGACGATGCCCGCCAGGCAACCGCCGACGCCGCCGACGCCACCGCCAAGAAGACCCGCGAGCTCGCCGACAAGGCCGACCGCAACGCAGACGAAACCCGGCGCTAAGCACGCGGACACCGGTCGGCGCCGCCTGCCGCGGCCCGTCCAGCCCGGACCGGCCGCAGCAAAACCACGCCGGCGACGCCATAACGCCGCATACGCCAACCCAAACGTTTATTCGCGACCACCATCACAACTCCAGGCGATATCCACCGCGATAGTCACTCAGTTCATCCAATCCGAGGTGATACCGATGTCCATGTGGCGAGATCAGGCAACCAGCAAGAAGGATGAGTCATCCCCCGCCGCGGCGGTGCCCGGCGCGACACTGCCGGTGGAGAACCGTCCCGGCACCGCGCTCAGCGATCCTCCGGCTACCGCAGCCACGCCGGCCGCGCGCCCGAGCGGCGAGGCGAAGGAGTCGTTGATCGCCGCCGACATCACCATCGAAGGCAAGATCGAAGGCAGCGGCCATGTCCGGCTGGCCGGCAAGTTCAAGGGCGACGTCAACGTCAAGGGGGATCTCACCATCGAGCGCGGCGCCAAGCTCAGCGGCGGCGTGCGCGCGAACAAGGTGATCATCGCCGGCGAGCTTGAAGGCAACATCGAGTCCGCCGCACAAGTCGAACTGCTGGCGTCCGGGGTGCTGGCCGGCGACGTCAAGGCCGGCTCGCTCACGGTGGCTGCGGGTTCGCGGATGCGTGGCCAGGCCGACTTCGGCTGGGGCGACGACAAGGGCCCAGGCAAACCGTCGGCCGCATCCCCGCCTGGCGGCGGCAGTGACAGCAACGCGACATGAGCAGCGTGCGCCCGGGCGCCACCCGAGCCTGCCCGCATTGCCAGGTGACGATCCTCGCCAGCGCTAACGTCTGCCCGGCCTGCAAGCACCACCTGCGCTTCGATTCAGCGGCGCTGGAGCAGGCCCAGCCCACGGCAGTGGTGCCACTGAAGGTCGAAGGCACGATTCGCTATCCGGAGCTGGAAGGCGCCTGGGAATACACCGTGGTGGTGACCGTCCACAACGACAAGGGCGAGGAAATCCGCCGCCAGGTGATCGATGTGGGCGCGATGCGGCGCGGCGACGAACGCCGCTTCACGCTGTCGGTGGAGGCCAACGAAGTGCGTGCCGGGCGGCGCGGGGTACGCCATTGAAGCCAGGAGCATGGCCCACGGCAGGCTAAGGCAACGCGCGCTGCAGTATCGCGGCGCTGTCCACGTCGCCGCGCAACGTTCCGAATGCAAGCCCATGCGCGCCCGCGACGCGGCTGGCGACGAATGTCACCGCCACCGGACTGCGCGTACGTAGCAGCAAGGCGGCCTGCAATGCGAGCACGAGCTGCTCGGCGATCGCGCGTCCGTCGAACTCTTCGATCCGGCCCGCAGCCAGCCGTTGCCGCAGGGCGGTCACCGCATCGGCATAGCGCGGATCCAGGTCGACTGCGCCGTCCAGCTCGTTCAGCAGCGCCGCCCCGCCTTCGGCATCGCGGTCCC
>JAATFS010000217.1 GCA_015655035.1 Lysobacterales bacterium
GACCGGCCTGACCATGGCCGAGTACTTCCGCGACGAGAAGGACGAAAACGGCAAGGGTAAGGACGTGCTGCTGTTCGTCGACAACATCTACCGTTACACCCTGGCCGGTACCGAAGTCTCGGCGCTGCTGGGCCGCATGCCGTCGGCAGTGGGCTACCAGCCGACCCTGGCCGAGGAAATGGGCGTGTTGCAGGAGCGCATCACTTCGACCAAGAGCGGTTCGATCACCTCGATCCAGGCCGTCTACGTGCCTGCGGACGACCTGACCGACCCGTCGCCGGCCACCACCTTCGCCCACCTGGACTCGACCGTCACGCTGTCGCGTAACATCGCCTCGCTGGGTATCTACCCGGCGGTCGATCCGCTGGATTCCACCAGCCGCCAGATGGACCCGTTGGTGATCGGCAACGAGCACTACGACACCGCCCAGCGCGTGCAGCAGACCTTGCAGAAGTACAAGGAACTGAAGGACATCATCGCCATCCTCGGCATGGACGAGCTGAGCGAGGAAGACAAGCAGTCGGTGTCGCGCGCACGCAAGATCGAGCGCTTCTTCAGCCAGCCGTTCCACGTGGCCGAAGTGTTCACCGGTTCGCCGGGCAAGTACGTCTCGCTGAAGGACACCATCCGCGGCTTCAAGGCGATCGTCGATGGCGAGTACGACCACCTGCCGGAGCAGGCGTTCTACATGGTCGGCGCGATCGAGGAAGCGGTCGAGAAGGCCAAGAAAATGGCCGAGAAGGCTTGATCGCCGGCATTCGGGTTTAGTAGGGATTCGCGAGGCGGGATCGAGAGGATCGGATGAAGGATGTGGGCGAGCAGCGTGGCTGCTTTGCACATTCCGCATCCGCCCTGCCGAATCCCGCCTCGCTACAGCGAGGCAATCATGAGCACTATCCGTTGCGACATCGTCAGCGCCGAGCAGGAGATCTTCCATGGTGAAGCGACCCTGGTCGTTGCCACCGGCGAGCTGGGCGAGCTGGGCATCGCGCCCAGGCACGCACCGCTGATCACCCGACTCAAGCCGGGCAAGGTGGTGGTGACCACCGCCAGTGGAGAACACCTGGATTTCGCCATCTCCGGCGGCGTCCTCGAGGTTCAGCCGCAGGTGGTCACGATCCTGGCCGATACCGCCGTGCGCGCGCAGGACATCGACGAGGCGGCCGTGCGCAAGGCCAAGGAAGAAGCCGAGCGCATGCTGGCCAATCGCGGCGAGGCGATGGACGTGGCAGAAGCCCAGCAGAAGCTGGCCGAAGCGGTGGTCCAGTTGCAGGCGCTGGAGCGCTTGCGCAAGACGCTGAAGCATTGATGCCCTTGCCGCGCAATGCGGCATCGGTTACGAGAACGCCGGCCATGTGCCGGCGTTCTCGTGTGTGCCCGGCCGATCAGCGGTAGATCACGTGCCGGCCGAGGAAGAACGACACCATCGCCAGTGCGGCTTCGACCAGCGGCTTGGCCAGCCATGCCAACTGCAGCCCTAGCGCTGCGGCGATGGACGACACCAGCCAGGTGCTGATCAGGCTCAGTACGACCCATATCGCCAGGAAGCGCCGGAAACGATGCCAGCCGAGACGGGCATCGCCTTCGTTGGCGAAGGTGAAGCGTCCATTGAGCCAGAACCCGATCAACGCGCCGCCGACCCGGCCCAGCAGGTTGCCGGGCACGGCGGGCATGCCGGCGGCGGTGGCCGCGACGAATACGCTCCAGTCGAGCAGCAACTGCAGCGCGCCAACCATCGCGAACTGGCTGCCTTGGCGGAAAAGACTCATGCGTAACGGGCGTGACGGGGGACGCCACATCCTACTGGCAGACTCGCTTAAGCGCGCGTTAGCGGCAAACCACGTAGCCGTGGGTGACGGATACGGCACGTCCGCTCAGGTAATAGAATTTGATAACCCCGTTACAGGAATGCCGATAGATGAGCCTGCCCCTGCACGTCGTTATCCTTGCCGCCGGCGAAGGCAAGCGCATGAAATCCGCATTGCCGAAGGTGTTGCAGCCACTGGCGGGCAGGCCGATGCTCGGGCACGTGATCGATACCGCGCGGCAGCTGAAGCCGGCCGCGATCCATGTGGTCTATGGCCATGGCGGTGAACAGGTGCGCGCGGAGTTTGCAGGGCAGCACGACCTGGTGTGGTCCGAACAGACCCGCCAGCTCGGCACCGGGCACGCACTGCGGCAGGCGATGCCGGACATTCCCGATGCCGCCACCGTGCTGGTGCTGTATGGCGACGTGCCGCTGATCCGCAGCCAGACCCTGCTCAAGCTGTTGCAGGCGCCAGGACGGATCGCCGTGCTGGTGGCCGAGCTATCCGACCCGACCGGCTATGGCCGGATCGTGCGCGATGCCGAAGGCAAGGTCGCCGCGATCGTCGAACAGAAGGACGCCGACGACGAGCAGCGGCACATCCGCACCGTCAATACCGGCATTATCGTGGCCGAGTCGACCGCACTGAATCGCTGGCTGTCGGGACTGTCCAGC
>JAATFS010000175.1 GCA_015655035.1 Lysobacterales bacterium
GCGAATCCCCAATCCCCAATCACGAATCCTTGCTCGTGTGCAGCCGCTTCATTGCCTCGTTGAAATCACCCTGCACCGCCAGCGGCAATACCGCGACCGCATTATCTATCGCCACTGCGATCGACGCATCGTCATCGCGGTTGGCGCGTCCCAGCACCCACGGCACGACCTTGTCCCTGTGACCGGGATGACCGATACCGATGCGCAAGCGATGAAACCGGCCGTGTCCTAGCAGGCGGATGGTGTCTCGCAGGCCGTTCTGGCCACCATGGCCGCCGTCGAACTTCAGCCGCGCAACGCCGGGCGCCAGATCGAGTTCGTCGTGAACGACCAGCATCTGTTCCGGCTCGATCTTCCAGAACCGCAGCGCGGCGGTGATCGATTTGCCACTGAGATTCATGAACGTGGCCGGCTTCAGCAACCATACCGACTGACCCGCCACCTCCATCCGGGCGATCTCGCCGAACAACTTTGCGTCCAGGCTCCAGCGCAGCCCCGCTCGTTCGACCAGATCGTCGACGAAACGAAACCCGGCGTTGTGCCGGGTTTGAGCGTGTTCAGGACCCGGATTGCCGAGTCCAACGATCAGGCGCAGGCCAGACATAGCAGCTCGACCAACCCGATCCGCCGCACCGAAGCACGACGGATCGGACGGCAGATTACTTGCCTTCGCCTTCGCCGCCTTCGGCAGCAGGCGCGTCCTCGGCTTCTTCGAGGCGGGCGTGCTTGGCGATGACCACTGCCACGTCGTGTTCCTTGCCCAGCTTCAGCTCGGGAATCTCGACGCCGGCCGGCAACTTGATCTCGGACAGGTGGATCACGTGACCGACTTCCAGTGCACTCAGGTCGATCTCGATGAACTCCGGCAGATCCTTCGGCAGGCACACGACCTGCACTTCGTTCAGCTCGTGGGTGACGACCACTTCAGCCGACTTGCCAGCAGGCGAGATTTCTTCGTTGGCGAAGTGCAGCGGCACCGCAGCGCTGAGCTGTTCGTTGTCGCTGACGCGCTGGAAGTCGATGTGCATGATCAGCTGCTTGAACGGATGGCGCTGCAGGTCACGCAGCAACACCTTCTGCACGTCGCCGTTGAGGCTCAGCTCGAGGATCGACGAGTAGAACCACTCGTTCTGGCTGGCCAGCCACACTTCTTCGTGGTTGAGCTGGATGCTGACGGGCTTGAGTTCGCCACCGTAGACGATGGCCGGGATCACGCCGGCGTGACGCAGGCGGCGGCTCGCACCCTTACCTTCGTCTTCGCGGCGCTGGACCTTGATTTCATGAGTCTTGGACATTTTTTTACTACCTAGGTTGATGAACCGCCTCGCGGCGGTTTAAGCGACTCTTCCGCGACCAGAAGAGCCTGTATGAGGCCAGGACTGGAATTCGGAATCCGAACAACCAGTGCCCCGCCCCTGATTTCGGCTTAATCCACGTAGAGCGAGCTGACCGATTCGCCGAAGGCGATGCGGCGAATGGTCTCGGCCAGCAGTTCGGCCACGCTCAGCTGACGGATCTTGGGGCACATGCGTGCCGCTTCCGTCAGCGGAATGGTGTCGGTGACCACCAGCTCGTCGAGCTGCGAATTAGTGATGTTGTCCACCGCCGGACCGGACAGCACCGGGTGGGTGATATAGGCCACCACCTTGGTCGCGCCGCGCTGCTTGAGCGCCGCAGCGGCCGCACACAAGGTGCCGGCGGTATCGACCAGGTCATCGACCAGCACACAGGTCTTGCCCTGCACGTCGCCGATGATGTTCATCACCGTGGCCACGTTGGCGCGAGGACGACGCTTGTCGATGATCGCCAGGTCGGCATCGTCCAGACGCTTGGCCACGGCGCGCGCGCGCACCACGCCGCCCACGTCGGGGGACACCACGATCAGGTTGTCGGTGCCGTAGGCGCGCCAGATGTCGGCCAGCAGCAGCGGCGAGGCATATACGTTGTCGACCGGAACGTCGAAGAAACCCTGGATCTGATCGGCATGCAGATCGACCGTGAGGACGCGGTCGGCATCCATCGCACAGATCATCTTGGCGGCGACCTTGGCGGTGATCGGCACGCGCGACGAGCGCATGCGGCGATCCTGCCGCGAATAACCGAAGTAGGGAATCACCGCAGTGACGGTGGCGGCGCTGGCGCGCTTGAGCGCGTCGATCAGCACCAGCAGCTCCATCAGGTGCTCGGCGCTGGGCGCCGAGGTCGGCTGAATCACGAACACGTCCTGGCGACGTACGCTCTCTTCGATCTCGACCTGGACTTCACCATCGGAGAAGGTCGACACCAGCGCCTTGCCCATGCGGATGCCCAGTTCCTTGCAGATACTCTGCGCGAGCGGCTTGTTGGCATTGCCGGAGAACACCAGCAAATTGCGTTGATCTTGCATGAGGATTCTCGGGCGGCGGCGAAGAGCGAGCGAAAGAACGGAAAATCGGATTTGGGGGTACTGACCAGGAAGTTCAGCCGGACGTTCCAGTCAAGCCTTTCTTTGGATCCCCGCACCTGATGTGCGGGCTTTTGCAGAAGACCCTGCACACCTGTGCGGGCCGTTGCGGAGCATCTGCATACAAATTGGCAGGGACGGTAGGATTCGAACCTACGAATGCCAGGATCAAAACCTGGTGCCTTGGGCCTCTTGGCGACGTCCCTGCAGTGAAATCAAACACTTCTCGCGGCCAGCGCATCGAGTAGAGGTGAATGCGAAGCACCCACCGCCACCCATGCATGCAGACTGCCCGGCAATTCCTCCAGCGCCTGCTCAGCAGCAGCGCGCGTGGCGAATTCGACGAAGCAGCCACTACCCGACCCAGTCAACCGCGGCAGGCCAACCCTGGACAACGCATGGAACGCGGCTTGCACCGCAGGTTCCCGGCGACGCAGGACCGGCTCGAACGCATTGACGAGCAGGGCTCCGGAAGCGAAGTCGGCTATTTTCACGGGAGTGGCATCCCGCGTCAAATCTGGTGATGCAAAAAGTGCCGGGGTCGGCACATGAACGCCGGGATCGACCAGCAAATAAGCGGCCTGCGGGAGTTCGATCGGGGTCAGCCGCTCACCCACGCCCTCGGCCCATGCGTTGTTTCCGCGCACGAACACAGGCACGTCAGCACCTAACTGCAAGCCGAGATCGGCCAGCGTATCGCCCGCCAGCCCCAGCCCCCACAACACATTCAGCGCCACCAGCGCGGTGGCCGCGTCGGAGGATCCGCCACCGAAACC
>JAATFS010000502.1 GCA_015655035.1 Lysobacterales bacterium
GAAGCGGACAAGCGCCAGGATCTTCCGAGCTTTGGCGAGCGCGAGATCTCGCGCGAAGTGGAATTCGAGCAGGCCGACCTGCGCGAAGAAGAGCGCAGTTTGCCGGTGGTCGAGCCCGAGTTGCCGACGCCGCTTGCGGCAACGCCTGTAGTGCCCGCAGCTCACGAGGAAGACTTGGCAGCCGTGGCGCCGGTCGAGGCGCCCGCGCAGGCCCAGGAGGCGTCGGTCGTATCCGAACCCGGTTATGCCGGCAGCGCCGGGCGTGATCGGCTTGAACTGGCGGTGGCTTATCTGGATCTGGGCGATGCCGAGAACGCCCGCAGCCTGTTGCTCGAAGTGGCGGCCGGCGGCGATCCGGATACCCGCGCAGAGGCGGCCCGGATTCTCAGCCAGATAGGCGCTTAGCAGCGGTTCCAGCTGTCGCCCCGCGCCATCCGCGTCGAAATGCGCCGGCCGCTGGTACACCGGACCGCGGCTCTGATGGGGCTGTGGCCGCCCATTTGCCGTCATTGAACCGATACCGCCTCGCCGTGCTGCGATGCCGTGCTTATACAGGGTAAGAAAAACGACAAGAGCGTACCCTTGTCGGCCCAATCGATCTCATAGCAAGCGAGAATTCAAGATGCGGTATGCGCTTGGCGTGGAATACGACGGCAGTGAGTTCCAGGGCTGGCAACAGCTTGGCGAACATGGCGGCGCGAGCGTGCAGGCCACGTTGCAGGATGCGTTGTCGTCGGTGGCCGATGCGCCAATCCAGGTGGTCTGTGCCGGGCGCACCGATGCCGGCGTGCATGGCGAATGCCAGGTTGTGCATTTCGACAGCGATGCGCGGCGCGAGCCGCGTGGCTGGATGCTGGGCACGACCACGCGCTTGCCCCCTTCGGTGGCAGTGCGCTGGTGCCTGCCGGTGGCGCAGGATTTCCATGCGCGTTTTTCCGCGCGTGCGCGTCGCTATCGCTATCGCCTGGTCAACCGCCAGGTACGCCCGGCACTGCATCGGCAGAGCCTGAGCTGGGAGCGTCGGCCACTGGACGCGGCGGCAATGGACCAGGCGGCGCAGGCGTTGCTTGGCGAAAACGATTTTGGCGCATTTCGCAGCGCGCAATGCCAAGCGCTGCATGCGCGACGCGAACTGCAGTCGATCCACGTGCGCCGCGACGGCGAGGTGGTGGAGGTCAACGTGCAGGCCAATGCATTTCTTCATCACATGGTGCGCAATATCGTAGGCTCGCTGATCCTCGTAGGTACCGGAGAAAAGCCGGTGACGTGGATTCGTGAGCTGTTGGCCGGACGCGATCGTACCGTGGCCGGACCGACAGCCCCGCCACAGGGGTTGGTATTCATCGGCCCGCTTTATCCCGCAGAGTGGCTTCTGCCTGCCGAGGTGACCCTATGAATCGAACGCTGTATCGCACCCGTATCAAATTCTGCGGCATGACTCGCGCCGGTGATATTCGATTGGCCGGGGAGCTGGGTGTGGACGCGGTCGGATTCATCTTCGCGCACGGCAGCCCTCGGCGCGTAGCGCCGGCCGAGGCCAGGGCGATGCGCCAGGCGACCGCGCCGATGGTCGATGTGGTCGCGTTGTTCCGCAACAACCCCAAGGAAGAAGTGCGCGAGGTGATCCGTACGGTGCGGCCGACCTTGTTGCAGTTCCATGGCGAGGAAGACGATGCGTTCTGCCGCGCCTTCAATCTGCCCTATCTCAAGGCGATCCCGATGGGGAGTGCGGGGCAGGGGGGCGCTGCCATCAATGCGCGCACCCTGCAACTGAGCTATCCCAATGCGGCCGGTTTCCTGTTCGACAGCCATGCGCCAGGGGCCAGTGGGGGTACCGGCAAGGCATTCGACTGGGGGCGGCTGCCGACCGGCTTGCACCGGCCGTTCCTGCTGGCGGGCGGCATCACTCCGGACAACGTGTTCGACGCGATCGTGGCGACCCTGCCATGGGGCGTGGATGTGTCCAGCGGTATCGAAGTGGAGCCCGGTATCAAGGACGGGCACAAGATGCGCAAGTTCGTCGAGGACGTGCGCCGAGCTGATTGCCACGAAATGTCGTAGCGAGTGGCGGTAGTCACCGTGTCCGGCTCGGGGCGATGGACGACTGTCTGTCGTCCAGCTCACGGCCCAGCCAGTTGGCCAACTGGCCGATACGCGAGTCTGGATTGCGGCGTGCGCCGCACAACACCCAGCGTGCGCGGGTTTCGGTGAAGCCCCAGGGCGCCAGCAGGCGTCCGCTGGCCAGATCCGCGCTGACCAGCGGATACGGTGCAATCGCTACGCCCAATGCTGCCACGGCGGCTTCGAGCAGGTACACCAGATGCTCGAATTCGGTGCCGAACTGCAATTGCGCAGGGTCCAGGCGCTGTGTCTGTGCCCATTCCGGCCAGGCCTGAGGGCGCGAGCGGGTATGGAGCAGCGGCTGGTCGAGCAGCGCGTCAGGCCCGGAAGCGAGCAAGCGTTCGGCGCCAGGCAGGCGGGGGCTGAACACCGGTCCGATCCGTTCTATCCCGAGTTCGTATACGTTCCAGTCCGATGGCCAGGGGGGCTGCGCCAGCAGTAGTGCTGCATCCATGCCGGCCAGATCGGCTTCCGGTGGCCGTTCGCTGGCCGATAAATGCAGTCGCAGACCAGGCAGGTCGCGTTCCAGCCGCGCCAGTCGCGGGATCACCCAGCGTGCCAACAGGCTGCCGGAGCAGCTCAGTACCAGGGGCGCCTGTCCACCCGGGC
>JAATFS010000128.1 GCA_015655035.1 Lysobacterales bacterium
AGGCGACGATGGAAGTACCGTCGTCGGTGGCCGGCGTGGTCAAGGAACTCAAGGTCAAGGTAGGCGACAGCCTGTCCGAAGGCGCGGTGGTCGCGGTGATCGAGGTCGCAGCCGAGGCGGCGCTGGCACAGCCGCAGGCCGCTGCCGAGACCGGCACCAAGGTGCAGCCGGTCGCGCCGTCGCCGCAGCCGGACAAGCTGGCCCAGCGCGAGATCCGCCAGGAGCAGGCCGCGCCTGCGTCGGCCGGCATCCCGAGCTCGCCGCCGGTGGCGTTCGATGCCGATAGCGTGCTGCCGCAGAAGGTGCCGTACGCCAGTCCGGCGGTGCGCGTGTTCGCGCGCGAGCTGGGCGTGGACCTGAACCAGGTCAAGGGCAGCGAGAAGGGCGGACGCATTACCCGCGAGGACGTGCAGCGCTTCGTCAAGGCCGCGCTCAGCGCTGGCGCAACCCCAGTGGCCGCAGGCGGAGCCGCGATCGCGGCCGGCGGCGGGCTCAACCTGCTGCCGTGGCCCAAGGTCGACTTCAGCAAGTTCGGCGAGACCGAGGTCCAGCCGTTGTCGCGGATCAAGAAGATCTCCGGCGCCAACCTGGCGCGCAACTGGGCGATGATCCCGCACGTCACCCAGTTCGAGCAGGCCGACATCACCGAGCTGGAAGCGCTGCGCGTGGCGCTCAACAAGGAAAACGAGAAGGCCGGCATCAAGCTGACCATGCTCGCGTTCCTGGTCAAGGCCAGTGCTGCGGCGTTGAAGAAATTCCCGGAATTCAACGCCTCGCTTGATGCCGCCGGCGAGAACCTGACGCTGAAGAAGTATTTCAACATCGGCTTCGCCGCCGACACCCCCAGCGGCCTGGTGGTTCCGGTCATCCGTGACGTCGACAAGAAGGGCGTGGTGCAGATCGCGCAGGAAAGCGGCGAGCTGGCCAAGAAGGCGCGCGACGGCAAGCTGGGGCCGGCCGACATGAGTGGTGGCTGCTTCTCGATCAGCTCGCTGGGCGGCATTGGCGGCACTGCGTTCACGCCGATCGTCAATGCGCCGGAAGTAGCGATCCTGGGTGTATCCAAGTCGTCGATCCAGCCGGTCTGGAACGGCAAGGAATTCGCGCCGAAGCTGCTGCTGCCGCTGTCGCTGAGCTACGACCACCGCGTCATCGACGGCGCGCTCGCCGCGCGCTTCACGACCTACCTGAGCCAGGTGCTGGCCGACATGCGGCGCGTCCTGCTGTAAGCGCGGTACGGCACCCCCGGACGCCAGCCTACAGCGGCGGCGTCCGAATCCCATCCCATCGTCGCCGGACTCCGGTCCGGCGGTCGTCGGTCGGCAACCCCGGCTGAGCCACAGGAGAAGCAAATGGCGGTCATAGAAATCAAGGTCCCGGATATCGGCGATTACAGCGATGTACCCGTCATCGAAATACTGGTGGCCGTGGGCGATACGGTGGTCAAGGACCAGGGATTGGTGACGCTGGAGTCGGACAAGGCCACGCTGGAGGTGCCGTCATCGGCGGCCGGCGTGATCACGGAGTTGAAGGTCAAGGTCGGCGATACGCTGTCCGAAGGCGCGGTGGTGCTGCTGCTGGAGAGCGAGAGCACATCGGCCGCTCCGGCCGCCAGTGCGGCCAGCACCGCCGAGCCGGCCAAGGCGGCCGCGCCGGGCAGCAGGCCGCCGGTGACGCCCTCGCACCGTGCCCCGGCTGAGCCGGTGGCGTCCAAGCCGGCGTTGGCCAGCGGCAAGCCGGCCGACATCGAGTGCCGCATCGTCGTGCTTGGTGCCGGCCCTGGTGGCTACACGGCCGCGTTCCGCGCCGCCGACCTGGGCCTGGACACGGTGCTGGTCGAGCGTTACGACAGCCTCGGTGGCGTCTGCCTCAACGTGGGCTGCATCCCGTCCAAGGCGCTGCTGCATGCGGCGGCGGTCATCGACGAGGTGGCCCATGCCGGCGATTTCGGTGTGGACTTCGGTCAGCCGAAGATCACCCTCGACAAGCTGCGCGACTACAAGGAAAAAGTGGTGGGCAAGCTGACCGGCGGGCTCGCCGGCATGGCCAAGCAGCGCAAGGTGCGCAACGTGACTGGCGTTGCCACGTTCGTCTCGCCGAACGAGCTGGAGATCGTCGGCAACGATGGCAAGAGCCAGTTGCTGCGCTTCGAGCAGTGCATCATCGCCGCCGGCTCGCAGGCGGTGAAGCTGCCGAACTTCCCGTGGGACGACTCGCGCGTGATGGATTCCACCGATGCGCTGGAATTGCAGGAGATCCCCGCGTCCCTGCTGGTCGTCGGCGGCGGCATCATCGGCCTGGAAATGGCGACCGTGTACAGCGCGCTGGGCAGCAAGGTCACCGTGGTCGAGTTCATGGACCAACTGATGCCGGGCGCCGACAAGGACCTGGTCAAGCCGCTCGCCGATCGCCTGAAAAAGCAGGGGGTCGAGGTCCATCTGAAGACCAAGGCGACCGAGGTCAAGGCCGGCAAGAAGGGCATTACCGTGAGCTTCGAGGCGGCCGCGGAAGGCGAAAAGCCGGCGCTGGCGGCGACCACCTATGACCGTGTGCTGGTTGCAGTGGGGCGTGCGCCCAACGGCAAGAAGATCGGCGCAGAGAAGGCCGGCATCAGCGTCACCGATCGCGGCTTTATTCCGGTGGACCGGCAGATGCGTACCAATGTGCCGAACATCTTCGCCATCGGCGACATCGTCGGTAACCCGATGCTGGCGCACAAGGCGACGCACGAGGGCAAGCTGGCGGCCGAAGTGGCTGCGGGCGAGAAGAAGGAGTGGGTGGCCCGGGTGATTCCGTCGGTGGCCTACACCAACCCGGAAATCGCCTGGGTCGGCGTTACCGAGACCGAAGCCAAGGCCAAGGGACTCAAGGTCGGCGTGGCCAAGTTCCCGTGGGCGGCCAGTGGCCGCGCGATCGGCATCGGTCGTACCGAAGGCTTCACCAAGCTGATTTTCGACGAGGAAACGCATCGGGTGATCGGCGGCGCCATCGTCGGTGTGCATGCCGGCGACCTGTTGGCGGAGATCGGGTTGGCGATCGAAATGGGGGCGGAAGCCGAGGATATCGGACACACCATCCACGCCCATCCCACCCTGAGCGAATCGGTGGCGATGGCCGCTGAAATCTACGACGGCACCATCACCGACCTGTACTTGCCGAAGAAGAAGTAGCGCTCTCCGCTACACGTGCGCCATGAAGACAGGCCCCGGAGCGATCCAGGGCCTGTCTGTTTCAGCGGTCGTCTGCGCCTGTCGCAGCCAAAAAAGAAGCCCCGCGTGTGCGGGGCCTCGAGCCATGCCACTGGCAAAGACGTCAGAACGCGAAGGACAGGCCGGCGATCGGGCCCTTGAATTCCTGCTTGAGGCCGATCAGGCCGTCGCTGCCGGAACGATCCACATCGAGCTTGAACCAATCGTAGCCGGCGAAGATGCCGAAGTTCGGAGTGAAGCGGTACTCCACGATGGCGTTGGCGCGGATCAGGTCGCCGTCGTAGTCGTCGAAGTTGCCCCAATCGGTGTTCACGTACTGGCCCTGGATGTTGAACAGCCAATGCTCGCTCGGCTGTGCGGTGAAGCGGATGCCCACCACCGGCGCGAGTCCGTCGGTGCTTTCATCCAGGAAGGTGTCCGAATACAGGTCGCCCAGTTCGGCGTAGCCGTTGGCTTCGATCTTGGCGTACTCGGCACCCAGTTGCAGGCCGAGACTGTAGGTCTCGTTGTCCAGCACCGAGTAGTCATACACCAGGCTGGCGACCTGGTACTTGAGCTCGGTCTTGGCAAAGCTGCCTGTCGGCACGGTGATGCCGCCGAAGGAAACGTCCTCACCCAGGGTGTCGCGGCGATCCTTGTCGTACTTGAAGTAGTCGAAGATCAGGCGCTGGCGGTTGCTGATGCGGAAAACGCCATCCACACGCGGCTCCCACTCCTTGCCGCCCAGATCGAAATCCTCCGAGAAGCCTACATCGCGCCCAGCGATGCTGCTGCTTCCGCGCAACGTGCTGTCGTTGTCGATGTTCATCGCGCCCAGTCGCAGTACGAAGCGGTCATTGGACTCGTCGGCATGCGCCGGCAGGGCGTAAGCAGTGACGGCCAGGGCGCAAGGAATGACTAGTGCGAGAAGGGGCTTCATTGGGGGGGTAACTCCGTAAATTTGTCGACATCGGCTGCTAGCTGACGATGCCCCATCATCGTAAAAGTCGCGTCCACTCGTCGTGAAATGGTCGGCTGGGTCAATCGAACCCATCGTTGTTGCGGCGCTGTTCCAGGACTTGCGCGCGACGGCAGCCATCGAAGATGACTCGTCGGAAAGAACGGAGCCCCGGTTGCCCGGGGCTCCAGAAGGGGCCTGCCAAGGAGCTGTCGACGAGGATGGAGCAGGCCTCGCAAGATCGGACCGCAGTCCTGCCGGGAAGTTCCCGGCGCGGCGGATCCATCGAGCTTGGATTTATGAACGGAAACAGTGAATTATTGCGTTGCAGCACAGCCGTGACTTCTTCCGGTTGTCTCGCAATTTGTCCAATTGCTATACTTCGGCGGCTCGACGGGACGCAACGCGTCTTTCATTCATCCAAACAGCTAAGGGACTCGTGTGCTGAACTCCGTTAACGCGGGTCGGCGGTTGATGCTGCGCGCAGCGATATATCCGCTTGCCGCTGTAGCTATAACCAGTCTCGCGTTCCTGCTGTTGGGGCCCAAGTACGCGGTCGGGAATGCCTTGACCGGGTTCGCGACCGTACTGGGGGGATGGGTGGCTGCGCGTACTGCGCTGGGCGGAGGGGTTCAAGCCGCAGGTGCGGCGATGACCCGGCTGATCCTGGCGATGGTGTTCAAGTGGGTAGTGATATTCGTGGCGCTGGCACTGGGTTTTGCCCTGTGGCGGTTGCCTCCTCTGGCTCTGATGGCGGGTATTGCCATCGGGTTGATTTTTCAGGTTCTGGCTCTGGCCAGGCGTTGATCGAACTAAAAGGCTCCGGACACATGGCGGGCGAGGCATTAACCCCTACCTCCTACATCCAGCATCACCTGCACAACCTGACGTTCCGTATTCAGGAAGGTGGTTTCTGGGCGATCCACGTCGATACCATCGTGACCTCGTTGTTGATGGGGCTGTTGATGGTGTTCGCCTTCTGGACGGCGACCCGCAATGCGACCGCCGGCGTGCCGGGCAAGTGGCAGGCGTTCGTGGAGATCTGCCTTGAGTTCGTGGACCGCCAGGCCAAGGACACCTATCACGGCTCCAGCAAGCTGGTGACGCCGATCGCGATCACGCTGTTCTTCTGGATCCTCCTGATGAACCTGATCAAGATGATCCCGGCCGACTTCATCGCCATTCCGCTAGAAGCGCTGGGCGTGCCGTACTGGAAGCCGGTGCCGACCGCCGACGTCAATGCCACCCTGGGCATGTCGATCAGCGTGTTCTTCCTGATGCTGTTCTTCGCGCTGCGTTCCAAGGGCGTCGGCGGCCTCACCAAGGAATTCCTGACCGCGCCGTTCGGCAAGTGGATGGTGCCGTTCAACCTGATCCTGAACATCGTCGAGTGGCTGAGCAAGCCGATCTCGCTGGCAATGCGACTGTTCGGCAACATGTTCGGCGGCGAAATCGTGTTCCTGCTGATCTGGGTCCTCGGTGGCGCCGGTATCTTCGGCGCCCTCGCGGGCGGCGCGTTCGGCCTTGGCTGGATGCTGTTCCATCTGCTGGTGATTCCGCTGCAGGCTTTCATTTTCATGATGCTGTCGATCGTGTACCTGAGCTTGTCGGAAGACAGCCACTGAGTTTCGCTTCACCCTTCATCCGTTTTTCAACCATCACCCTTAAGCAACTTCGTTCCTGGAGATCACCATGTACCTCGCCGTCCTGACCAACCTCGCCCAAGTCCAGAGCTCCACCGTTCTCGCCGTCGGCATCATGATCGGCCTGGCCGCGCTGGGCGCCGGCCTCGGTCTGGCCATCATGGCTGGCAAGTTCCTGGAATCGGCTGCCCGCCAGCCGGAGCTGATCCCGGTGCTGCAGGTCCGTATGTTCATCACCGCCGGCCTGATCGACGCCGCGTTCATCATCAGCGTCGCCGTCGGCCTGCTGTTCGCTTTCGCCAACCCGCTGGTCGGCGAGTTCGTTTCGCGTCTGCCGCAGATCGCGGGCTAATCCAGCGATTGCGGGATGCGACCGGGGCGCCGAGGCGCGCCGGTCGCGGATGAAGGTTCGGATGCGCCGCCGTGGCGGCGCATTCCCCCCGTCAACATCGATTGAGCGAATCCCATGGAAATCGGCTTTACCATCGTTGCCCAGGCACTGGCGTTCGCCGGACTGATCTGGATTGTTGCGACCAAGATCTGGCCGCCGCTGCTGAAAGCCATCGAAGAACGTCAGCAGAAGATCGCTGAAGGTCTTGCTGCGGCCGACCGCAGCCAGAAAGATCTGGCGCAGGCCCAGGAAAAAGTCAACGACACGTTGAAGGACGCTCGCAGCAAGGCCAACGAGATCATCGATCAGGCCCACGCGCGCGCCAACCAGATCATCGAGGTCGCCAAGAACGAGGCGATCACCGAAGCCAACCGCCAGAAAGAACTGGCCCAGGCTGAAATCGACGCCGCCGCCACCCGTGCCCGTGAAGATCTGCGCAAGCAGGTATCGGCGCTGGCCGTGAGCGGTGCCGAAAAGCTGCTCAAGCGCGAGATCGACGCCAACGCCCACAAGGCGCTGCTCGACGAACTGGCTGCGGAGATCTGATCGATGACCCAGGCCCTCACGCTTGCCCGTCCGTATGCACGCGCCGCCTTCGCGGTCGCGCGCGACGAAGGGACGTTCGCGCAATGGTCGGAGGCACTGGCTTTTTCCGCGCAGGTCGCTGCTGACCCGCGCGTATCGGCGTTGCTGTCCAATCCCGGCCTGAGCCAGGAACAGGCCGTCGCGCTGCTGGCGCCTGAAGCGCCCAGCGAGCTCTACGCCCGTTTCCTGACGGTGCTGGCCGATGCTCGCCGACTGCCGCTGCTGGCGGAAATCGCCGGGCTGTTCGAGCAGTTGCGCGCCGAAGCCGAACACGTCGTCAAGGCCACCGTGACCACGGCCGCCGAGCTGGCGCCGACGGAGCTGGATACGATCGTCGCTGCGCTGAAGAAGCGCTTTGGTCGCGAGGTGCAGGTCACCACCGCGATCGATGCATCGCTGATCGGCGGCGCCCTGATCGACGCTGGCGAGGTGGTCATCGACGGCTCGCTGAAAGGCAAGCTCGCGCGACTGCAGAACTCGCTCGCCCACTGAATTCTCATAAACGTCTGGCCCTTGCGGCCGGCACCTAGGACTGAACGATGGCAACCACGCTCAACCCCTCCGAAATCAGCGACCTGATCAAGACCCGCATCGAGAAGGTCAAGCTGTCCGCTGAATCTCGCAACGAAGGCACCGTGACCGGCGTGGCCGACGGTATCGTGCGCATCTTCGGCCTGGCCGACGTGATGCAGGGCGAAATGATCGAACTGCCGAACAACACCTTCGCACTGGCCTTGAACCTGGAGCGCGATTCGGTCGGCGCCGTGGTGCTGGGCGATTACGAGAACCTGCGCGAAGGCGACGTGGCCAAGACCACCGGCCGCATCCTCGAAGTGCCGGTCGGCAAGGAGCTGCTGGGTCGCGTGGTCAACGCGCTGGGCGAGCCGATCGACGGCAAGGGCCCGCTGGGCGCAACCGAGACCGCGCCGGTCGAGCGCGTTGCCCCGGGCGTGATCTGGCGCAAGTCGGTCGACCAGCCGGTGCAGACCGGCTATAAGTCGGTCGACTCGATGATCCCGATCGGCCGCGGCCAGCGCGAGCTGATCATCGGCGACCGCCAGACCGGCAAGACCGCG
>JAATFS010000129.1 GCA_015655035.1 Lysobacterales bacterium
CCAGGCGCTGGAACTGCTGACCTTGCTGCAAGCGCTGCTCGACCCTGGCGACGATCGCCGCCTGCGCGCCGCGCTGGCCACCGTGCTGGTCGGCGAAGATGCCGCCGCCATCGCCGCACTCCAACGCGACGGCGACCGCCAGCGGCGTTGGCAGCAGCAGGCGCTGGACTGGCGCGAGCGCTGGCAGCGCGGTGGCCCGCTGGCGCTGGTCGGCGACCTTGGCGCCGCCCACGGCCAGCGCCTGCTGGGCCTGGTGGACGGCGAGCGCAGGTTGACCAACTACCTGCAACTGGCCGAATTGCTACAGGAAGCCGACGCGCACGCGCTTGGCCCGCACGGTCTGGTGGACTGGCTGGCGCGCCGCATCGCCAATGCCGATGACGGCGACGAGGCCCAGCAGCTGCGGCTGGAGTCGGACGCACGCCGGGTGCAGATTGTCACCCTGCACAAGTCCAAGGGCCTGGAATACCCGCTGGTGTTCCTGCCGTTCGTCGGCATCGGCCGCCCGAACAAGGGACCGGGCCGCCACTGCGTGGTGCATGCCGACGGTCGCCGCCGGCTGCGCTGGAACACCGGCAAGGACGACCCGGCCTGGGCCGAAGCCGAAACCGCGTGGCGGCTGGAACAGCGCGCCGAGGACGCGCGCCTGCTCTACGTCGGTCTTACCCGCGCCGAGCACGCGCTGTGGATCGCCACGGGCGCTTTTCCCCAGCACGAGCGCACCGCGCTGGCGACCATGCTGGCCGATGTGCAGGCGCTGCAAGCCAAGGTCGGCGGCACCATCGTCGATCTCGACACCGGCGTGCCTCCGGCCGAGCAGCCACGCCTGCCGCCGCTGGCCGAGGCCCCGGTGCCGCCGGCACGCGTTGCGCAGCGGCACGTGGTCCCGGACTGGTGGGTCTACAGCTTCACCCAGTTGGCCAACGCCGATGCCGGCAATGCCGCCGACCCGATGGCCAGCGCCACCGTGCCCAGCGGCGGCGGTAGCGACGAACCCGCCGCTGCCGAGCCGGTGGCCGTGCCTACCGAGGCCGACACCTTCGACCCGCGCTTTGCCGGCAACCGCTTCGGCGTGGTGATGCACGACGTGTTCGAGCGCTGCGACTTCGCCGCGTGGCGGACGTGGCAACCCGGCCAGGCCGCCCCGGCGGGCCAGGCGGAGACAGTCACCGAAGCCCTGCAACGCGGCGGCTACGCCCAGGACGAACTGGATGACGGCGTCGCCATGCTGACGCCGTTGATCGGCCACACCCTGACCGTGGCCCTGCCCGAGGGCACCTGCCTAGCCGCCGTGCCAGAACCGGAACGCCGCAACGAGATGGAATTCCACTTCGCCATGCAGCCTACCCGCGTCGATGCATTGCTCGCAGTGCTGCACCGCTTCGGCGTGGTCGGCGAGCGCCACGCCTTCGGCACGCGCCAGCGGTTGGAGGGCCTGATGACCGGCCTGATCGATTTGACCTACCACCATGACGGACGTTGGTACGTGCTCGACTACAAGTCCAACCGCCTGCCGGGCTACGACGCCGACGCACTGGCGCGGGCGATGGCCCACAGCGAGTACGAGCTGCAGGCGCTGATCTACACCGTGGCGCTGCACCGCTGGCTGCGCTTCCGCCTGGGCGACGTCGGCGACGGCGGCAGCTACGACTACCGCCGCGACTTCGGCGGCGTGCGCTACCTGTTCTGCCGTGGCCTGGACGCTGGGCGCTCGCCCGCCGCCGGCACGCCTTTGCCGGGCGTGCATGCCTGGCGCTTCGACCCGGAGTTGGTGGAAAGCGTGGACGCCTTGTTCGCTGGCCGCGCGCTGCCGGAGGCGCTTGCATGAGCCTGTTCGACGCCCTCCAACGCGGCAAGGCCCTGCGTGATCTGGACATCGCGCTTGCCCAGACCCTGCGGCGCCTGGATCCTGCCACCGACAGCCTCACCCTGGCCGGCGCCGCGCTGGCCTCGCTCGCGGTCGCCAGCGGCCATGCCGGGCTGGACCCGGCGCGTGCCGGCTTGCTGCTGGAAACCCGCGACGGCCCGTTCCCGGCCTTGCCCGACCCGGCCGACTGGCAGCAGGCCCTGGCTGCCTCGCGCTGGGTCGCCCAGCCAGATGCCGAAGACCCCGCCGCCGCCGACTGCCCGCTGGTACTCGAACACGGCCTGCTCTACCTGCGCCGCTATCGCGAGTACGAGCGCCGCCTGGTGCAGGGCCTGCGCCGGCTCGCCGCCCAGCCGTTGCCCCCCTTCGACGCCGCTCCGCTGGCGCCGTTGTTCGCCCAATTGTTCCCCAAAGACGAACCCTCCACTTCCCCTCTCCCGCAAGCAGGAGAGGGTGCCCAAAGGGCGGGTGAGGGCGGCCACCAGCCTCTCCCCGACCGCCAGGCGCAAGCCGCCGCACTCGCCCTGCGCCGCGCGCTGTTGCTGGTCACCGGTGGCCCGGGCACCGGCAAGACCACCACCATCGCGCGCCTGCTGCTGCTGCGCATCGCGCAGGCCCAGTTGGCCGGCACCGCGGCACTGCGCATCGCCCTGGCCGCACCCACCGGCCGGGCCGCCGAGCGCATGGCCGAGAGCCTGCGCAGTGCCGTGGCCCGTGCCCTCGCCGACGGCCTGTCGATGCCCCCTGCTTCCCCTCTCCCGCTTGCGGGTGGGGCGGGCGAGGGCAGCACTATCGCCGACACCACTATCGGCACCTGGCCCCTCGCTCTCCCCACCGGCGCCAGCACCCTGCATCGGCTGCTCGGCGTGATCCCGGATTCGCCCAACTTCCGTCACGACGCCGACAACCCCTTGCCATTCGACCTGATCGTCGTCGATGAAGCCTCGATGGTGGACCTCCCGCTGATGTGCAAGTTGGTCGAAGCCGTGGCCGACGGCACCCAGCTGATCCTGCTTGGCGACGCCGACCAGCTGCCCTCGGTCGAGGCCGGCGACGTACTCGCCGCCATCCTGCAAGCCGCGGGCCCGGGCGACGCCTTGCAGCGCGACGACGCGCAAGCCCTGCAATCGCTGCTCGGCCCGCTCCCGGCCGACACCCACAGCGGCGGCCTGGCCGGTCATCGCGTGAACCTGCTGCGCGGCTACCGCCAGGCCGAGGGGTTCGAACTCGCGCCGCTGGCCGATGCCGTGCGTGCCGGCGACAGCGAGCGCAGCCTTGCCCTGCTGCGCAGCGGCGGACTGGCCGGCGTGCATTTCCACGAAGACGTCGACGATCCGCTACAAGCCCGCCGTGAGCCGCTGCTCGCCCACTGGCGTGCCCTGGCCGCCGCCGAAGACCCGGCCGCCGCCCTGCGCGACGCCGGCCGCGTGCGCCTGCTTACCGCCGTACGCGCCGGCCCACAGGGCGCGCGCGGTCTCAACGCCCGCATCGAGCAGCAACTGGCCGAGAGCGGCAGCGGCGCTCGCCGTCTCGGCGCCGCCTCGCCGTGGTTCCATGGCCGGCTGCTGCTGGTCACCGAGAACAGCTACCGGCACGGCCTGTTCAATGGCGACGTCGGCATCTGCCTAAGGGATGCAGGAGGGACGCTGGTGGCCTGGTTCGAAGGCGAGGGCGACGGCCAGGTACGTGGTTTCCACCCCGCCGCACTGCCCGCGCACGAAAGCGCCTTTGCCATGACCGTGCACAAGGCCCAAGGCAGCGAATTCGACGAAGTCTGGCTGCAACTGCCCACCCGCGACGCTCGCGTACTCAGCCGCGAGCTGGTCTACACCGCGCTCACCCGCGCCCGCCGCAGCCTGCACCTGGCCGCCAGCGAGGCCGTGCTGCGCGCCGCGCTGGCGCGGCACGCGGCGCGGATCTCGGGGCTGGCGTGGCGGTTGGGTGGGGAGGCGATGCAGGTTGCCAGTGAGGCGCCTGTAGAGGCTGTCGTGCCTACGCAAGGCTCGCTGTTCTGAGGCAGTCAAGCCGCATCCACCCGTTCGATACCGTAATTTTCAGCCCGCCTCCCGCGGCGGGCGGACCATCATCGCCAGGTCGCGTGCGCCGTGTGCGATGGGCTGTCATGGGCAATGGAGTCGTGGATGGCCTGCAACGAATCGAAAGCGGGCTAGGTCCAGACGATGCTCGTCGACCGAGCGTAAAACGCGCCTGACTTCCTCATGGGAAACCACGCGTCCTTCTGCGGCTGCACGCACGCCTTGCTCAATCTTTTGACGCACATAGATTTCGTACATCAGGAGGTACCAACTGGCCTCCTCGGGCAGGCTGCGCACCCGCTGTCCGGCCTCGGCCTTCATGCTGTGCGGCACAGGCATTCTCCGCTGTAGGACTGGCCTTACTCCAGCGAAGAACGGGGACGGGTTGGCACCCCATTTCCGTGGCGCCGATCAACCTGGCTTGTCGGTGCCTGTTTTCGCAACCACCGTTCCGTCTCCCGAGGGGTTCGCAACTGCACGATCGCCAGGTGCGGCAGCGCTTCGGCGATACGCGGCATGCGCTCGCTCCAGTTGTGCAAGGTCTTGGTCTGCCAACGCAGGATGTTCTGCTCGGGGTCCTTTGCCAACATGCGCCAAAGCGGCTTTTCGGTATTGCCGTTCCACAATTCGGTGCGCAGGAGGCTGCGGATGAGCGTGCGGCGGAGCAGCCTGCCGCGCACAACCCGATAGGGATAGTCGAGCCAGACCACGAGCTGCGCTCGCGGAGCCAGAATCGGAAGGGTTCCCTGGCTGGTGTATTGCCATTCGCTGACCCAGCATTCCTCGGCGGCGAAGGCGCGCACGTCATCTAGGAATTGCGGTCGCGGCGTCCAGTTCGGCCCGTGGAAGAGTGCGTCGATCTCGATCTGACGCAGGCCCCATCGTGCGGCAAGGCGGCGGGCGAGGGTGGTCTTGCCCGATCCGGTCACCCCGGCGATGAGCACGCGCTGCGGCAGAAACGGAAGTGGGTCATTCGCGGAAAGCATTGGCCATGCTATCGCGGGAAAAGCGCGGCCGTATGGAGAACGGCACGGGCCGGGCGCAGGTCCATGATCGGCGTGGCCCGTCCCGAACCGGGCCGCCACGCTAGCGGTACGGTCCCGGCCCCCGCCAGACCAGTTCACCGCGCCGGTAGACCTGGATCATGTTGATGACCTCGCGGGCATCGCCGATGGTCTTCAGTTCCGAAGAGTCCGGGCCAACCAGGCGGCACTTACCGGAGCCGCGATCCAGCGCGACTTGTGCCGGGCACACCATGAAGTACTGCGTCCCGGGCAGTGGAAGCGAAAGTTCCTTCATGCCCTCGGCCATCCAGGCTCGCAGCTGGGTCTCGCTGCGCAGGTCGTAATAGACCTGATACCCCCCCACTTCCAGGCTGGGCTCAGCGGTGTTGAGGTCGTTGCGGCGGCCTCGGCTGGTGGATGCGCTGCGGGCCAGGCCCTCGTCCTGGCCGATGTCCTGGTCGAGCATGCCCGGCGGCCGTCCGGTCCAGGTCTCGGGGCGGCGCTGGGTCGATGCGGGAGGGCTGGCGGCGGGCGCTTGCGCCTGGCTTGGCGGGGCCTTGTTCTGGGGCTGCGGTGGGCTGGGCACGCTCGGAGGCTGTACCGGCGTGGGCGGGAGCGCCACGACCGTGCCGGGGGTGTCGGGCGCCTCGGGCGGCACTGGGTCATCGGCGTGCTGGACCAGGGTGGAGCGCACGGGCGAGGTCGCCGGACGCTTGCGTACGGGCTTGGGTTTTTGCGGGGTTGGCGGACTTGGCTTGGTCGTTACCGGTTGCACCGGCTGGCGCGTCTCGCCGACTAACTCCACCTTCATCCTGCCGCCGCCGGCGGTGCCTTGCGGGGTGGTGACGGTGGGGGTGGACGCAAACAACAGCAGGAGCAGCATCAGCAGATGCAGCAGCGCGCTTACCAGCGCGGCGATCCACGGTTGCAGGCGTTCGGCCCAAGGCCGGGCCCTGGCCTCCACACGGATCGATGCGCTGCTCATGCCACTGAGGGGGCGTCGGATTTGCGAGCCATCATGTGGGATCTACGCAACGCAGCGAGGGGGCGACATCGTAACGCGTAGCGGGGCAGGTTCACTTGCCGGTGTTGGCACGCTAGCGGTCGCCTCGGGCCGCACGGCGTCAGGAAGCGCCAGGTGGTCGCCCGATCCTCGCCACGCGGACGCCTCTCTGCCGGCGGCGTCCGCGTGCTCGCGCAATTGGCGATGCCAGTGCCTGCAACGTAAGGCGAGCAGTACTCAATCGAGGAATTCCACTCGACCGCCCACCAGGTGATATACCGATCCAACGATCTTGATCTTGCCTTCCTTCTCCAGCGTCGAAAGTACTTCACTGCGCTGGCGGATATCTTCGATGGTCCGGTACACGTTCGTCCTGGCCACGGCGTCGACGAACTCGCCATTGTCGCCGCTGCGTTCCCCGGTATATTTCGTTGCCGCGATGGATGGTTTGATCTTGTCCAACAAGCCGGTCAGATGCCCCAGTTCCGCGCCGTTGATAGCTCCTCTGATCGCACCGCAAGCGGTGTGCGCCATCACCAGGATGACCTTGGCGCCAGCCAACGCGCAGGAAAACTCCAGGCTGCCCAGCACGTCGTCGTTATTGACGTTGCCGGCCACACGCGCATTGAAGGTATCGCCGATCCCCGCATCGAGCACTATTTCGGCTGGCGCGCGCGAATCGATGCAGCTCAGAATGACCGCTGCGGGGTATTGGCCATTGGCGGTGGCACGTTTTTGCGCCAGATAGTTGTGGTTCTGCATCTTTCCGGTGCGGAAGCGTTCATTGCCTTGCTTGAGTAGGTCGATCACCTGCGCGGGGGGCAGGCGGTCGCGCTGCTCGCGGGTCAGTACGCCGGCTTCGCCTTGAGCAATGGCGATGGCCGGTAACCCTCCTGCGAGACTCACTCCCACCACGCCCAGGCCGAGTCCCGACTTGAGCAAGGAGCGACGACCCACGTCGGCGCCTGCACAGTCGCAGGAACTGCCATTAACAGTGTTCATTGTGCGGCTCCTCATAAAGGTAACTGCTAAAACCGGTCAGGCGCTGAGGTGTTCCTGCAGCTGCCTTGGGGACCCGTCGGTAGGACAGGCCAGTTGGACCAACATGCAGGCATGGCGGAATTTTCGATAAAGCGAAAATTAAAAAATGAACCATGTGTGCCGGCCGAGTATTGCAGAAGTACGGGGCCGATTCATTGGCCTGAATCGCATTTTCCGTAGCGCAGGCGGTCGAGCCTTCCGTCACTGGAAAATCCAATGCAATACAATGAGTTATATGTAATTTTCTGGCTTGAATTGCCCCGGCGGCGGCGAAATGCTTGTTTCCAAAGGCCGCCGTCTGCGTGTCCATCCGGAGAAACGTGCGCAAGCGGCTGAGCGCACTTCACGTCCTGTATTTTCTCGCGCCCATAAACAGCAAAGCCGGGACCTTGACGGTCCCGGCCTGCATGCGAAGGGGCGGCTTGCGCCGCCCCTTCGGGTACCTCTTTGCTTCTTTATTACTTGATACGTTGCGGCGAGGTGCTTGCAGCAACGACCGGCTGGCTCTTCTTGGCCGAGAGCAGCTGGCCCTTCGGCAGGATCACCTTGGCCGTACCGACGATGGCATCGGACGCGCCACCCACCGAGATCGTGTAGCTACCGCGGTCGACCCGCCAGGTGTTGACGGAAGGGTCAAACCAGGCAAACGCACGCGCATTCAACGGCACGCTCAGACGACGGGTCTCGCCGGGCTTGAGGTTCACGCGCACAAAGCCCTTGAGCTCCTTCTTCGGACGCGATGCCGTCGGCGAGTCCTGCCCAACGTAGACCTGGGCCACTTCTGCACCGGCGCGATTGCTGGTGTTGGTGACCGTGAACTCCACGCGAGTCACGACCTGGTTATCGCCAAAATTGACCAATGCGCCGGGGATGGCGCGCACCTTGCCGTAGTTGAAGGTCGAATACGACAGACCATGGCCAAATGCGAACTCAGGCTTGATGCCGCTCTGGTCGAAACCGCGATAACCGTTGAAGATGCCCTCGGCATACGTGATCTGCGTATTCTTCGGGCTGTTCTGCGGGAACGGATAGCTGGCGTAGCCGGGGTTGTCCTTCTCGTCGCGTTCGATGGTGATCGGCAACTTGGCCGACGGATTCACCTTGCCGAACAGGATTTCTGCGATCGCCATGCCACCCTCTTCGCCGGCATACCAAGGCAAGAGCACGCTCGGAGCCTTGTCGATCCAGTTGCGCATGCTCACGCCACCACCGATGTGCATCACCACGGCAGTGCGTGGATTTGCTGCGGCAACGTTCGTGATCAGCGTGTCCTGCGCTTCCGGCAGGGCGAACGGACGGTCGAAACCTTCGCCTTCGTATTCCGAACCCAGACCGCCGACAACCACGACTGCGTCGTACTTGGACAGATCGGTGGTCGGGACCAGCGAGGCCCAGCTGAACTGCACGCCCTGGAACCCGCCGAGCGTGCCGAAGTAGTTCGGCTTGCGTTCGTACTGGATGTTGACTTCGTACTTCTTGCCGGCCTCGAGCTCGACAGTGGCATCGACCGGGATGGTCGGCGGGATGCTCGGGGTGATGGTTTCGCCGGCCCCGTTGTTGATGATCTCCTTGCCGTTGATCTGCACGCGCACGGCGCCGTCCGCCCGGACCTTGAAGACATGCTTGCCGGTGGTCGTCGGAACGATTTCGCCGGACCAGCCGACGTTGTCCGGCATGCCGCCGCTGAAGGGCGAACCGCCGTTGTTCCAGTTCACGTTGATCTGCGGGGTGTCGCGGTTCACCGTCTGGCCGTTGTACGAATAGGAGCCGATGAATCCGTCCACGCTCGGGGTCAGGCCCGGATCGAGCGACATCCGGTCGATGTAGTCGATCTGGCTGCCCTTCGGCGCGACCGCGCGGATGCCGTCGATGTCGTTGACGTACTGGCTCGGATCGATGTTGGCACTGCCGAAGCCCGAAGGCGGTGCGGTGACCGAGCGGTAGCCGATGACGGCGATCTTCAGCGGACGGTTGTTGGCCAGCGGCAGAACGCCCTTGTCGTTCTTCAGCAGCACCGTGCCCTGCCGCGCGATCTGGCGGGCAACGCCCTGGCTCAGCGAGCGCTGGTCAGTGGTCTGGGTGTTTTCGGTGTCGACGGTGTTGTCGGTAAAGCCGAACAGCGCGATCTGCCGCACGATACGGCGCACCTTGTCGTCGATCACCGACACCGGGATGGTGCCGTCGGCGATCAGCGGCTGCAGGGTCGCGGCATTCATGAACTGCCCGCTCGGCATGTCGATGTCGGTGCCGCCCAGAGCGCCCTTCTTGCCATTCTGCAGCGCGTTGTAATCCGACTCGATGAAGCCCTTGTAACCCCACTCGGCCTTGACGATCTCGTTGTTGATGTGGCCGTGTTCGCAGGCCAGCGGGCCATTGACGCCGTTGAATGCGCACATGATGTTGGCCGGCTGGCTGGCCTTCACTGCCGACTCGAAGGGCACCAGGTAGATCTCGCGCAGCGCGCGCTCGTCGACGTTGATGTTGACCGCAAGCCGGTTGTTCTCAACGTCATTGCCCACCAGGTGCTTCAAGGTGGACCACACGCCTTGGCCCTGGATGCCGTCGATCACCTCGGGAACCAGTGCGGCGCCCAGGTAGGGGTCTTCGCCGGACATGTATTCGAACGCGCGTCCGGCATACGGACTGCGGTACATGTTCACGCCCGGGCCCAGGATGTTCTGGAAGCCGCGCTCGCGGGTATCGCGGCCCAGCGCTACGCCGAACTGCTTGGCCAGGCTGATGTCGAAGGACGCTGCCAGGGCTTGTCCTGCCGGGTAGCTGACGCCGGCCGGGGAAGAAAGCCGTACGCCCAGCGAAGCATCGGTGCCATAGATCTGCGGCAGGCCCAGCCGCTCGAGCGGCTTGATGTCCCAGGCGCCGGTGCCGCCGATATAGTCCAGCTTCTCCTGCAGCGTCATCTTGCTGACGATGTCCCTGGCGATCTGATCGGCCGCCTGCTCACGCAAGCGATCCGGCGCATGGCCGCGGACGGAGGGAATGCCTTTCAGCGAGTGGGGCCGGGGGTGCAACCCTGCTGCGGCTGCGCCACCACGCGCGTTCTGTGCAAAAGCGGCGTCCATTACTGGCAAGGTCAGTGCTGCTGCTAGGCACGTGGCCAAAGTCAGTCTTCTCATTAAGAATCTCTCCGTACTACAGCTATTTGTGGATCCCCCCTGAGGGAACCTCTAGGCAGAGGCTGGCCGATTTTGCTGCATTGCAACATTTTCAATAGTGATAGGAATCACATTTTTGCTGCGGTGCAGCAAATAACCCACCGTCTGTTGCGGAACTGGCAAGCTTTGACACAGAAGGGGTTCAGACTCGGTTGCCGAGTGGAGCCTCAGACCGCGTGTTGCTTGGTGCTTTGCCAGTCGAGGAGCCTCCGGCCGCGCCGGCAAGACATTGACCTGACACGCCATCCGGCACGTGTCGGATTCAGGTGAGGCTGCTCAAGGTGAGCGACAATTGAACATTAAACCTACTGAACGGTAGGTATGCTGCTGCGAAGGTTTGCCCCGGACGCAAGCTAGGGCATCCTGGGTTCGCGCTGCGAGCGATCAACAGTGGCGGTGCCACGACGCGGCGGGCTGTGCGCGCCGTCGAAGGAGAACAGGCAAGATGAAATCACTGGCTGTCCTGGCGCTGGCCGCGCACCGCGCTGTCGGCTCGATCCAGGGGCGGGGCGTTTGAACCGTCCGTTGCTGCGCTGGCTGAGCACCTTCCGCCGGCATCCGGCCGGCATCCTCCTGGCGGTACAGCTGCTGGGGTTGCTGCTCTATCCATTGATGGAAAGCACTCCGACCGGGCGCGCCTTGTTCGGTGCCTTCGGCATATTGGTGCTGACCCTGGTCATCTGGGTGGTCAACCGCGGCTCTGCGGCGGACTGGATTGCCTGGTCATTGGCAGGGCCATCGGTGGTGCTGTCGCTGCTGGCCAATTACATGCAAGCCTGGCCGTTGCTGGCGTTCGCGCAGGTGCTGGAATCGCTGCTGTACTTCTATGCGGCTGCGGGTCTGATGTTCTACATGCTCAACGATCACGATGTGACCATGGACGAGCTGTTAGCTGCGGGAGCGACCTTCACGCTGCTGGCCTGGGGCTTTGCCTATGCGTTCTCGGCCTGCCAGGCGCTGGCGCCCGGCAGTTTCAGCGGGGCGGTCGATCCTTCGCATGCGCGTAGCTGGCTGGAGCTGTTGTTCCTCAGTTTCAGTCTGATGTCGGGGGTGGGGCTGAGCGATATCGTGCCGGTGTCGCCGGCTGCGCGTGCGTTGACGATGTTGGCGATGTTTGCCGGAGTGATGTATATCGCGGTGGTGGTGTCGCGGTTGATCGCGCTGACGGCTACGCGGCATCGGGAACGCTAGGTCTTCGTGCCGGAGTTCCGTCCGGATGCTTTTGCTTGGGGTTGTTGGTTTGGCGGCCACAGCAAGATCAAGAGCTTTGGCGCCCTGCGCTCCTCGGCGGAGGCGGCATTTACCCCCTTTTTCCGGGACGGCGCCCAACCTCACTTCGTTCAAACAGAGCGCCTCTTCGGCCACCTCCACCGGCGGTGCTCGGCTCGCTTTGAGGGTGAGGTAGGTCAAGGTCAACATCCGAGCAACAGCAACTACTTTGCTGATTTTTCAGTTGTTGCATCCGGGCCAGGACAGCAACGCATTGTTCCTGCTTGCAAGCGTGAACGACGACGTATCCAAACCCGTAGGGCGCTGCCCATGGATGGGCGGCGTTTTCCGACCGAGCCAGGATAACGAGTCGAAAAATCCCGATAGCCCTTCAAACATAGGCTTGTGATGTTGCAGGGAACGCGTTTTTCTTTGGTTCCGTTTCTTTTGGCGCTTACCAGAAGGTTGAACCCGGCCGCGCAGCGGACGGAAGCCTTTGCCCCTGAAGCTTTTGCTCTATCGCCAGGCTGGACGCGATTGCGGCGAACCAGAGAAAGGCAACGGCAACCGCAAATATCATGCCTGCGTAAGGTGTGCAGCGGCCTCGTGTACGTCCGGGGCCTGTTCCGGGAACAGGCTGTAGCGCAGGCCAATCAGGCCCACCAGTGCTTCATCGCGTGGCTTGCCCGAGGCCAGAGTGCCGACTCGCGACAACGAGCGGTCCAGCTGTTCGCGCAGTTGCGGCGGGCCGGGCAGCGGTCGCCGTTGCGCGGCCTGGCGGCGGTAATGCGCGGCCACTTCTTCGAGGATCGCGTTCAACGCCTCGACGCTGGCATCCGGAAGACCGTGGCGGGCGCGTCGCAGCTGCAGGATGTTCAAGCCCACGCGAATCTCGCCGAGCATGTCCACCGAGGCCAGGTCGCTGCCTTTGGGCGTGGCTGCCAGGCGCGGTGCCAGCAGTCCGAGCAGGTCGAGCATTTGCGCGGCGAAGGTCTGGCGATCCTGAGGACCATGGCCTTTGGCGGCTTCGGCGAGGGTGCGCCAGCCTTGCCGCACCAGTCGGCGCGCGCTCCATTCGGCGCCGACCGAACGGAACAGCCGGGTCATCACCACGGCGAATCCGATTCCGATCACCATCGCGACCGCGTTGTTGACGAATTTCTGCATGTCGGCGCTGTAGACGTTCTGCAAGGCCATCAGAGCGGTCAGGTTGACGGTCAGCATCAGCCCGATCATCGCGGTCTTGGGCCGGTGCATCATCACGCCCAGCAACAGGAACGCGGGCGCCAGCACCAGCACCAGCATGCCGAAATCGTGGATCGCCGGGAATATCCCGAACAGGTAGATGCCGGCCAGCACACTGGCCACCACTGCCCATAGCAGAAACGCCAGCATGTTTGGCGCGGGGTCGTCCTGTGCGGCGAAGAAGGCACCGGTCACGGCAGCCATCATCGCGCCGTTGCCGCCGCCTTCCCATCCCAGCAGGATCCACAGCACGCAGTACGCCATCAGCGCGACGCCCACGCTGAGCGCGGAGAAGCTGACCATGCCGTAATCGATGTGGCGGACCTTTGCCCGTCGCATTGCGCCGGGACGATGGCTCTCGCGCGGCAGAGTGCCGTGCTGCAGCGACTGTTGCGCCGCGCGGCAGTCCTGCCAGAGGTCCACCAGTTCTTCCAGCCGCAGCAGCAGGCCCGCCAGCAGCAGGTGATCCAGATCGCGGTCCATTTCAGGCTTGAGTGCGGCGATGCGCTGGCGCAGCGCGGCATAACGGCTGGCCGATGGCTCATCCACGTCTTCCAGCCACTGGCTGATGTCTTCCAACAACACCGGCAGTGCCTCGGGGACGCGATGGCCACCGGCATTCAACGCGGCCAGGCGATCGGCGATGGAGGACAGCACCGGCAACAGCAGCAGCATGCGCTCGCGCAGTTTCTCCAGCACGGGCGCCGCGCCGGCGTGGCGGGGATCGTCATGGCGGATGAACTCGATCAGCGATTCGAACTGCACCAGGTCGGCGGCCAGACGGTTGCGTGGGACATGCGCGCTGCCGCGTTGCAGGACTTGCCGGCACCAGTGCGCGGCGTCCGTCATCCAGCCGCCGATACGGGCGTTGAGCATCGGCCGGACCGAGGCGGGGAACACCAGCGATGCAAACAGGACCGCCATCAGCGTGCCGAGGATGATTTCTTCGCTGCGGGCGATGACGGTGTCGAAGATGGTGTCCGGCGCGGTCACGGCAGGAAAGCCGACAAATGCGGCGGTGTAGCCGGCCAGCAGGAAGGCATAGCCGCGGGGGCCGCGATTGAGCAAGGCCAGGAACAGGCAGCCGGACAGCCATAACGACATCGCTGCGCTCAGCAGCAACGGGGTTTCGACCAGGTGGGGCAGCATCACCAGCGTGGCGGCGCCCGCCAGCAGTGTGCCGAGAATGCGGTATACGCCTTTGGCGCGGGTCGGGCCGAGCATCGGCTGCATGACGATGTAGACCGTGGCCATCGCCCAGTACGGGCGCGACAGGTTTCCGGCCAGGCCGACATACAGCGCGGCGATGGCGGCAGCGAACGCCTTCAGCGAGAACAGCCAGGCCTGACGATCGAACGGGAACATGGGCTATCTCGTCGCGCTTGCGTTGGCTGCCGCGTCGGTGTTCTGCCAGCCACCCCCCAGGGTCAGGAACAGATGGATCTGGTCCTGCGAGACCTGTGCCTGCGCGTTGGCCAGCTCCATGTCGGCGTTGACCAGGCTGCGGTCGGCATCCAGGCTGGCCAGGTAGGGCGTGCGCCCGCCCTGGTAGAGCCGGCGGTTCTGTTCGGCGGCCAGCTGCGCCTGGCGCTGGGCTTCCTGCAGTGAGCGTAGCCGGTCCAAATCGTGCGCGTAGCGCGACAACGTGGTCTGTACCTCGCGCAGCGCCTGCAACACGGTGTTGTCGAACTCGGCCAGTGCGGCATCGGCGCCGGCCTCGGTGGCGTGGATACGGGCACGCGCGCCGGAAGAAGGTACGCTCCAGGAAATCAGCGGCCCGATCGACCACGCCTGGGTGGGCCCTTGACCAATGTCGGCCAGTAGACCGGTGGCGCCTATCGAGGCGCCCAGCCGGATATCCGGATACAAGGCGGCGGTGGCGACACCGATACGCGCGGTGGCGCCGGCGAGCCTGCGCTCGGCCTGGCGCACGTCGGGGCGGCGTTGCAGCAGCGCACGGCCATCGCCGATCGGAATGGGGTGGGCCAGCGCCGGTGCCGCGTGGCAGTCGGCCACCCCGGCCGGCAACTGGCCGGGCGTGCGCCCGAGCAGGGCCGCCAGTTCGTATTCTGCTGCCTGGCGGCGCGCGCGCAGTGGCGGCATTGCCGCTTCCAGCATCGCCACCTGGGCGTTGGCCCGGGCCAGGTCCGGCGGCGTGCCGCGCCCGGCGTCGATCAGGCGCTGGGTGACGCTGCGGCTGCGCAGTTGCAGTTCCAGCGAGTGCTCGGCGACGTGCAGTTCGTGGTTGCTATGGCAGATCTCGACGTAGCTGCCGGCGACCTGCGCGGCCACGCTGACCCGCGCCAGGTCGATCGCAGCCTGGGCGGCCTCGGAGTCGGCGCGTGCGGCCTCGGCGCCGCGCTTGAGCTTGCCGAACATGTCGAACTGGTAGGACACGTTGAACTTGCCGTCGGCCAGGTTGAATACCGGCAGCTTGTCCTCCAGCAGGAACGATTGTGCCGATACCTGCGCGCGATTGACGCTGGCCTCCGCTTCGTAGTCGAAGCCGCCGGCATCCAGTGCCTCTTCGTAGACCGCGGCGGCTCGGCGCAAGGTGGCGCTGGCTACCTTGAGTTCGATGTTGTCTTTCAGAGCCTGAGCGATCAGCGCGTCGAGCGTGGGGTCCTGGTACAGCGCCCACCAGCGTTCAGGCAACGCGGCACCGGGCTGCACCTGGGTATTGCCGGTGTCCAGGAACTCGCCATTGGCGGCTGGACGGTTGTATGCAGCCTCTGCCGGCAATGCATAGTCCGGGCCGACAGTCCGGCACGCGGCCAGGGTGGCCAGCGCCGTGGCCAGGAGCAGGCGATGCGGGCGCAGGCGCATCATGGCGATGCCTTGGCGCGTGCCGCTGCGGCGCCGTCGGCGGCGCCACCGGTCTTGGGCAGGATGGTGACGGTGGCGGTGCGCCCGGCGATCAGTTGCACGTGCTCGGGCACCTGGTCGATGGCGATGCGGACCGGAATGCGCTGCGCCAGCCGCACCCAGTCGAAGGCCGGGGTCACGTTCGGCAGCAGGCTGCTGCCGTCGCTGCGGTAGCGGTCCTCGATACCGGCGGCAATGCTCTGCACATGTCCGCGCAATACCTGTGGCTCGCCCATCAGATGGATGTCCACCGCCTGGCCGGCAAGCACCCCGCGCAGGCGGGTTTCTTCAAAGTAGCCGTCGATGCGGAACGAACCGGTGTCCAGCAGTGCCATCACTGGGCGTCCAGCGGTGACATAGTCGCCGACGCGCACGGTGCGGTCGTTGATCTGGCCCGCGTTGGGGCTGCGCACCTCCGTGCGGGCCAGGTTGAGCTTGGCCAGATCCACCGCCGCCTGGGCGGTCTGCACGCCCGCACGGGACGACTGCAAGGCGGCTTCGGCGGCATCCAGCTTGGCCCGGCGCACCTCGGCGTCCTCAGTCGATACCAGGTCGGCCAGGCTGCGGTCGCGGACGATTTCACGGCGCAGCTGGGCCACGCTGGATGCCGCCTGGGCCACTGCGGCAGTGCGCTCGGCCAAGGTCGCCTGCGCCTGTTCCAGCGCCAACTGGTAGCGCGCCCGATCGACCACGAACAGCAACTGGTCGCGCTTGACCGACTGGTTGTCGCGGACCTCTACCCGCTCGACCAGCCCGGACACGTCCGGCGCCACCCGTACCACGTCGGCACTGACGTGCGCGTCGCGGGTCCATGGCTCTTCCATGTAGTAGCGCCACAGGTGCTGCAATACCAACAGCGCGATCACCACCATCGCCAGGGTCAGCAGGGCCGGCCCGGCGAGCTTCGTAAGCTTCTTCACGATTGCATCCAACGCATCAGGGAAAACAGGCCACCCAGCAACAGGATGTACATGGCTAGGTTGAACAGTGGCGGATGCCAGATGTGTCGATACGCGCCCCATCGGATCAACCCCGCGCGCAGCACGCTGTTGAGCAGGTAGGCCAGCGTCATCAACGCCAGCAGGGTCGGAACGAACACACCGTAGAGACTGAATTCTCCGTACATCAGCCAAAAGTCCTGGGTGGAAGGGATGGAATGCCCGGCGCAGTCGAGGCCGCGCTCCAGGCGAACAAGGAAATCAAGGTATTAGGTCAGGCGATCGTTGGCGTCGCGCAGCAGGTCAAGCAGTTTCAATGCCACACCGATCTCATCGGTGCTCAAACTGCCCAGCACCTCGCCGCGCAATTCGACCAGCCGGTCCTCCAGCTGGCGGGCCAGCGCCTGTCCCTTCTCGGTCAGCCACAGCTGATTGGCGCGACGGTCGCTGACATCGCATTCGCGGCGCACCAGGCCCAGCGCTCCCAGCCTGTCCAGCAGCCGCACCAGCGACGGTCCCTCCATGCCCAGTTGGTGCGCCAGCGTGACCTGGCGCAGGCCACCGCCGGAACGGCCGATCATCAGCAATGGAGCCGTGCAGGCGCCGGAGACGCCGTAGCTGCTCAAAGCGTGGTCGGCCAGTCGTTGCCAATGGCGACTGACGAGCAGCAGCCCGGCGCTGAGTTCGGCTTGAAGGGAGGCATTCGTATCCATCGGTAAGGATAGGATGCTACTAATATATAAGTGAATCAATACCGGGCGCGCGCCAGCGCCCGGGATGTTCATGTCGGAGACGGTGAAACCTTCACTCGGGTACCATGCACGCCCCCTATGGGTGCTGTTGCGCATGAACCGATCCGACCGAAACGATGCTTCCCCCGTCACCCAGGCCGAGGCCGAGGACGCCGTTCGTACCCTGCTGCGCTGGGCGGGCGAGGATCCGGCGCGTGAAGGCTTGCTCGATACCCCCCGACGCGTGGCCGAGGCCTATGGCGACTGGTTCAGCGGCTACCGCGAGGACCCGCGCGCCTATCTCGAGCGTACGTTCGAGGAAGTGGCCGGCTACGACGAACTGATCGTGCTGCGCGACATCTCCTACGAAAGCCATTGCGAGCACCACATGGCGCCGATCATCGGCAAGGTGCATGTCGGCTATCTGCCCGC
>JAATFS010000094.1 GCA_015655035.1 Lysobacterales bacterium
AGGCAGGGTGTGCTTTCTTTTGGTTACTTTTCTTTGCACAAGCAAAGAAAAGTAACTCGCTCCGCGAGGAGCGAAATCCCTTGATCTTGCTGTTGCAACTACTGTTTCTCGTTTCCCGTATGCCAAGCAATAAAGCTTTAAAGACAGAGCCAAGGCTTTCGCCCTGACGGGCGAGCCACCTTTCTTTGCTCGTGCAAAGAAAGGTGGCCCAAAGAAAGCACGCCCTGCCTACGCGCCTTCCGCGCTGCGCGCTACAGGTTCGCGGTTCCGGTGGGAATTTTCGGAAGGGGCATCCTGCCCCTGCCGAAAACGGCGCACATCCATGTGCGTCGCCCCTACGGGGTTTTACCCACCGGATCCACCGCTACGGAAGGGACCCGGTAAGTCAAAAGCCAGAGCCAGAGCAACAACAACAACTCCACCCAAGAGGAACCGCCATGTCCGCCCTCGTCTCCCTGCGCAACGTCACCAAGACCTACCAGCGCGGCCCCGAAAAGGTCCAGGTACTGCACGGCATCGACCTGGACATCGACCAAGGCGACTTCGTCGCGCTGATGGGCCCCTCCGGCTCCGGCAAGACCACCCTGCTCAACCTGATCGGCGGCCTGGACAGCCCCAGCGGTGGCGAGATAGAGATCGATACCCAGCGCATCGATCGCATGAGCGGCGGCCAGCTCTCCACCTGGCGCAGCCAGCACGTCGGCTTCGTGTTCCAGTTCTACAACCTGATGCCCATGCTGAACGCACAGAAGAACGTCGAACTGCCGCTGCTGCTCACCTCGCTCAATGCCGCCGAGCGCAAGCGCCGCGCACAGATCGCACTGACCCTGGTCGGCCTGGCCGACCGCCGCGATCATCGTCCCAGCGAACTGTCAGGTGGCCAGCAGCAACGCGTGGCCATCGCCCGCGCCATCGTCTCCGATCCCACCTTCCTGATATGCGACGAACCCACCGGCGACCTGGACCGGCATTCGGCCGAGGAAGTGCTGCTCCTGCTGCAACAGCTCAATCGCGAACACGGCAAGACCATCATCATGGTCACCCACGATCCCAAGGCCGCCGAATACGCCTCCCACACCGTGCACCTGGACAAGGGTGAACTGGTGACCGAGCCGACGCATTGACACGCCCTGACGGAGCATCGCGATGAAATATCTCCCGCTGATCTGGGCCCAGCTGTTCCGCAGCAAGACGCGCACGCTGCTGACACTGCTGTCGGTGATCACCGCCTTCATGCTGTTCGGAATGCTCGACTCGGTGCGCGTTGCATTCAACTCCGGCGGCAGCGTCGATGGCGCCAACCGCCTGGTGGTCGCCTCGCGGCTGTCGATCACCCAGACCCTGCCGATCAGCCTGCAACGGCAGATCGACACCCTCCCCGGGGTCCGGCAGACGACCTATGCCATGTGGTTCGGCGGCATCTACCAGGACATGAAGAACTTCTTCCCCAACTTCTCGGTGGCACCGAATTTCTTCGACGTCTACCGCAACTACGAACTTCCCCCCGAACAGCTGAAGGCATTCCAGGACACTCGCACCGGCGCAGTGGTCGGCGAATCGCTGGCCATCAAGTTCGGCTGGAAGATCGGCGACACCATCCCGCTGCAGGCCACCATCTTCCCGCGCAATGGCAGCAACGACTGGCCGCTACAGCTCAGCGGCATCTTCCGGGTCAAGGACCGCAACACGGTCGGCGAGGAAAACCAGCTGGTGATGAACTGGAAATACTTCGACGAGGCCAACGACTACATCAAGAGCAAGGTGAGCTACTACACGGTGGTGCTGGACGATCCAGCCCAGGCCTCGCGCGTGGCGCAGGCGATCGATGCGCTGTCGGCCAACTCCGACCACGAGACCAAGACCCAGACCGAATCGGCCTTCCAGCAGGCGTTCGCCAAGCAGTTCGCCGACATCGGCTTGATCGTCACCTCGATCATGGGCGCGGTGTTCTTCACCTTGCTGCTGCTGACCGGCAACACCATGGCGCAGGCGGTGCGCGAGCGCATTCCCGAGCTGGCCACGTTGAAGACGCTGGGCTTCGCCGACGGCACCGTGCTGGCGCTGGTGCTGGTGGAGGCCGTGGTGCTGGTCGGGCTGGGCGGCGTAATCGGCATGGGCCTGGCGGCAGCCATCCTTCCGCCATTGTCGCGGCAGGCAATGGGCATGCTGCCCGGGCAGGTGCCGCTGCAGACCTGGGTGATCGGTGCGGCGCTGATCCTGGCGATCGGTCTGGTCGTAGGCGTGTTGCCGGCACTGCGCGCAAAGCGGCTGAAGATCGTCGATGCACTGGCCGGGCGC
>JAATFS010000219.1 GCA_015655035.1 Lysobacterales bacterium
CTTCTTGGCTACTGGCTTCTTGGCCACGGCCTTCTTGGCCTGCGCCGGCTTGGCGGTCGGCTTCTTGGCTGCAGCGGACTTGCTTGCAGCGGTCTTCGCCGCGCTCTTGCTGGCCTTTTTCTTGGTCAGGGCAGCGGCCTCGGCCTTGGCATTGGCCTTGGCGGCCTCCAGCTTCTGCTTGGCGCTGGCCACGGTCTTCTTGACCGAGCTGCCGGCATTGTCGACCTTGTCGGCGACGGCTTTCTCGACCTTGGCAACGGTCTTGCGGGCCTTGGCGACGCGTTTCTTTACTTCGGTAGTCGCCTTCTCGGCGGTCTGCTGCACCGTGGCGACCGCCTCACTCGCGGTGGCGGCGATCGATTCGCCGAACTCGGTTGCCTTTTCCTGTGCGCTGTCGACAGCCTCTGAAAGCGTCGCCGTTACCCCATTTCCGTTGCTCATATCGCCCTCCTTGGGGCCGTCAGTGTTGAACTGCCGGCGATGCTATACCGATGTGTTGCAACGTGGAACGGAAATAACGAAAAAGCCGCACATCGGCCGTTCGTCCAACCGCGCTCGCGGCTCGGACCTGCCCCTTGCCGGCGTTTCATCGTGGATTAAATCTGCGCGCGCCACCCTCGTTCATCTTGATTTACCTCCGCGAACAACCCACCTTTCCCACATCGTCCGCGTTCCTCCGGAATCCACCCATGCGACCGCTTCCCACCCTGCTGACTCTCACCGTTGCCGCCGCCTTCGGCGGTTTTGCCGCCACCGGCATCAATGCCTGGCTCGACAACCGCGCCGAAGCCGCGCCCAGTTCGGCGGCGTTCGCGCTGCCCACGGCAGCGGCGCTGCCCGCCGCCGTGGCCGGGCAACCGGTGCCCTCGCTGGCGCCGATGCTGCAACAGGCGATGCCGGCGGTGGTCAGCGTCAACACCAAGCAAGTGGTGCGCGTGCGCAACCCGTACTTCAACGACCCGTTCTTCCGCCGGCTGTTTCCGGACATCCCGCAGGAACGCATCAATGAGTCGTTGGGTTCGGGCGTGATCGTCGATGCCAAGAACGGCTACGTGATCACCAACCACCACGTCATCGACAATGCCGACGACGTGCAGGTGACACTGGCCGACGGCCGCACCGTGAAGGCCGAATTCCTCGGTTCGGACCGCGACACCGACATCGCGCTGATCCGCATCCCGGCCGACAAGCTCACCGAGATCAAGCTGGCCGACAGCAGCCAGTTGCGCGTCGGCGACTTCGTGGTCGCCATCGGCAACCCGTTCGGCTTCACCCAGACAGTGACCTCCGGCATCGTGTCGGCGGTCGGCCGCAGCGGCATCCGTGGCCTCGGCTACCAGAACTTCATCCAGACCGATGCCTCGATCAATCCAGGCAACTCCGGCGGCGCGCTGGTGGACCTGGAAGGCCGACTGGTCGGCATCAACACCGCCAGTTTCAATCCCCAGGGCAGCATGGCCGGCAACATCGGCCTGGGCCTGGCGATCCCGTCCAACCTGGCTCGCAACGTGGTGGAGCAACTGGTCAAGAACAACGGCGTGGTGATTCGCGGCACGCTGGGACTGGAAACGCAGAACCTGTCCTCGCAGATGGCCCAGGGCCTGAGCCTGGAGTCGTCGCGTGGCGCGTTGGTGACGCGGGTGTTGCCGGGCTCGGCCGCCGCTGCCGCCGGGGTGCAGCCTAGCGACGTGGTGGTGGCGGCCAACGACCAGCGCGTGGACAGCGCCGAAGCGCTGCACAACTACGAAGGCCTGCAGCCGGTGGGCAGCGCGGTGATCCTGGATATCCGCCGCGACGGCAAGCCACTCAAGCTGACCGCCACGCTCAAGGAGCAGCCACGCGCGGTGACCGGGGACACCTTGGACCCGCGTCTGGGCGGCGCTACCTTCGTCGATCTGCCCGAGTCGCAGCGCCAGTCCGGGCTGTCCGGGGTGATGATCAGCGACGTCCAGCGCGGCAGCCGCGCGGCCGGCAATGGATTGGCAAAGGGCGACGTGGTGCTGGCCGCTTCGACCGGCGAGTTCGACGACCTGGCCAGCTGGCGCGCCAATTTCCAGCGCAAGCCGCAACAGTTGGTGTTGCGGATCCTGCGTGGCAACGCGCAGGCCGATGTACTGCTACGGTAGCGGCACGCGGTAGACGCCGATTCGCTCTCGGTCGGGAGCGAATCGGATATGCGAGCGGTGTTGTTCGTTCACCCTGGAGCTAACGCCTCCTACACCCCACCAATGCTATTTGTCTGATGCGCGATCCGCCCCTGGGCGCGGATGCCTTACCTGGACCAAGGAGATAAACGATGAGCCCCACCAATACCGAACAGTTGAAGGACAACCTCAGCGAAGCCGGCAGCCACCTGAAGACCGCCGCCAGCCATGCCGGCGAAGCAGTCAAGGGCGCCGCAGGTGCCGCAGGCGACGAGCTCAAGCTCGGCAAGGCCAACGTCAAAGCCGATCTTTCCGATAGCGCTCTGGCCGGCCTGGCCGCTGCCGAGTTCGGCGGTGCCGCCGCCAAGGAGCAGGTGGACGTGCTGGTGGACAAGGGTCGCGATCTGCTCGACAGCGCCACCGACCTGATCCGCGAAAAGCCGCTGGCTTCGTTCGGCGTGGCGTTTGCTGCCGGCTGGCTGATCGCCAAGCTGGCCCGTAGCGGCGGCGACAAGTAAGCCGAGCCGGTGGATCAGGACAACAGCCACCGCGACGGCAGCGGCGAGAGCGGGTCGACGGCGGGCGCCGGTGGCGCCCCCTCCATCGAGGAATCGCTGCGCCAGGTTGGCGCTGCGGGGAAGGAGGGGTTGAGCGCGACACTGGACGCCGGGCGCGCACTGCGTCGGCTGTTCGCCGCCGATGTTGCGCTGGCGCGCGTGGCCTTGGCCCGTGCGCTGGTGTGGTTGGCGGTGACAGTGGCATTCGGTTCCAGTGCCTGGCTAATGCTGATGGGCGCCGTCATCGCCTTGCTCGTCCACCTGGGCTGGTCCTGGCTGGCGGCGTTTTCGCTGAGCTGCGCGATCAGCCTGGCGATCGCGCTGATCGGCGGCTGGCTGGCATTGAGGTACTTCGAGATGAGCAAGCTCGACGCCACGCGTCGCCAGTTGGCCCGCCTGGGCATCGGCGGCGATGACGATGCGGCGACCTCTTCGAAGGAAGACGCAGCATGAAGATCGCGCAATTGAAACGGCGGATCGAGCGCGCCGAAAGCCTGCTCGAAGGTCGCGAGCAACAGGTGGTCGAGCAGGTGCGTACGCTGAAACACGCGTGGCGGACCGGCTGGACACCCGGTCGCGTCGTGCTCGGCGGGCTGGGGCTGGGCTTTCTTGCCGGCCTCAGCGAACCGGCGGCGGCGCTTGGCTCGGTCGCCGGCAAGCTCAGCGTGGCGCCGAAACTTCTGCAAATGATCAGCACGGTATCGGCGCTGTTCACCGCCAGCCAGCTGAATCCAACCGCCGACACGGACGCATCGGCAACGTCGCCGACGCAAGCGGCCGCCGACGTACCACGGGCACCCCACCCAGCCGAGGCGGCGACGGAGATGTCCGAGTCCTGAGGGCGGGCATCGACTGCGTGCCTGGACGGCTCCCGCTTCCGTCGCTTTACCGCGGGGTTGTCAAGCAACCTGGTGTTCCGCAGCGTCTCCATCCCGGAAATACGCACCAGTGATGGCCGCATCGACGTACTGCGCCGATAATGTCCCACCGTCGGCACTACGCCGGCCGCTGCAAGAGCTCGCATGAGCATTTCGATCCAACCACCCACCGCCTCGCCCGACGGCGCCGATCCGCTGCCTCCACCGCCGGCGCCGCGTCCACGCGGGCCACTGTCGTTGGTGGTCCTGGCCACGCTGGCGGTCGGCTACACCCTGTGGGCGGCGCAGGCGATCATCCTGCCGATCCTGTTGGCCGCGTTCTTCGCGTTGGTCGGCAACCCGATCCTGCGGGGGCTGCGACGGCTGTACCTGCCGCGCTTCGTCAGTGCGCTGCTGGTGCTGTGCCTGGGGGTATCGGCCACGGTCGCACTGAGCGTGCAGCTGGCCGGCCCGGCCGCCGAATGGGCGCAGCAAGCGCCCCGCCAGCTGCGACTGATCTCGCGCGAGCTGCGCGACTTCACCAAGCCGATGCAGCAAGCCAACCAGGCGGCGGAGAATTTCGCGCGCGCGGCCGGTGGCGAAAGCGGACGCAAGCTGCAGATCGTGCGCACCCAGCTGGACGACCCGTACCGGGCGCTGGTACGCACCCCAAAACTGGCGGCCTCGGTGCTGGCGGTGGTGCTGCTGACGTTCTTCTTCATGGTGTTCGGCGAAAACCTGCAGCGTAACGCGATCGCTCTGCTGCCCAGTCGCCAGCAGCAACGCCTCACCACTGGCATCCTGCGCGAGATCGAACGCGAGGTCTCGCGCTACGTGCTCACCATCAGCGTGATCAACACCCTGGTCGGGCTTGTGTTCGCCGGCATCCTGTATGCGTTGCAGCTGCCGCTGCAAGAGGCGCTGCTGTGGGGCACGGTGGTGGCGCTGCTGAACTTCGCGCCGTACATCGGTCCGCTGATCGGGGTGATGCTGATGCTGCTGATGGGGTTCGTCGAGTTCCGCACGCCCCTGGCCGCCGCGCTGCCGGCGATGCTGTATCTGCTGGTGCACATGATCGAGGGCCAGGTGGTGACGCCCATCGTGCTGGGCCGGCGCATGGCGATCTCGCCGCTGATGCTGATCCTGGCGCTGATGCTGTTCGGCTGGCTGTGGAGCCTGGTCGGATTGCTGCTGGCGGTGCCGCTGCTGGTGTGCATCAAGATGGTGCTGAACCGGCTGGAGGGCATGCAGCGCTGGGCACGGCTGCTGGGATAGCCGGAATCGGCGATCGGGGATGTGGGAAGCCGGGCCGTTGTACCCGCTTGCGACTTCCCGATCCCCCCATCCTGGCCGCATCGCCGTAAAATGCGGGCGATGAGCTTTCAGATCCGCGCCATCACCCTGGACCTCGACGATACGTTGTGGCCATTCGCTCCGATCGGAGCGCGCATCGATCAGGTGCTGTACGAATGGATGCTCGAGCACAGCCCGGTCACCGCCTTGCGCTTCCCGGTGGCGGCGATGCGTGAACTGCGCGAACGCAGCTTTGCGCAGAACCCGCAGCTGCACCACGACCTCAGCGCACTGCGGCGGCTGACGCTTGAACAGGCGTTGCGCGAAAGCGGCGGCGACCTCGCACTGCTGGAACCGGCCTACGCGGCGTTCTACGCCGCACGCAACCAGGTGGAGTGCTACCCGGACGCGCTGGACGCACTGGCCCGCATCGCCGCGCACGTGCCGGTGGCGGCGCTGAGCAACGGCAACGCCGACCTGGAGCGGATCGGGCTCATGCATCACTTCGTATTCCAGCTCGGCTCGCGCGAACACGGCGCGGCCAAGCCGGAGCCGAGCATCTTCCATGCCGCCTGCGAGCGCCTGGGGGTGCCGCCGGCGCAGGTACTCCACGTCGGCGACCATATCGACATGGACGTGCGCGACGCGCTCGACGCCGGCCTGCGCGCCTGCTGGATCGACCGCGACGCGCGCGACTGGCCACACCCGGCCCAGACACCGGACCTGCAGTTCGACACGCTGACCGGGCTGGCCGACTGGCTGGACGTGCATCGGTCGGCGGCCGCGCGCACCCCCTCCTGATCACCTGACTTTCATTCTCACCGACTGGCCCAGGCGCTGCCAGCGCCCGCCGCAAGGATTCCGACATGTCGCTCCCCCTCGGTTTCACCTCGCCGACCCCCACCGCACTGCCGCTGTACGTCCTCGACCACACCGAATTCGCCGACTGGTGCGCGCAGCAGCCGGCCGCCGTGGTGGCCTGGGCACAGGCGCAGCGGTTCAGCGCAGCGGCCGGCAGCGTGTTGTTGCTGCCGGGCGAGCAGGGCCTGGCCGGCGCGGTGCTGGGCGTGGGTGAGCGTGGGGATGCCTACGCCTATGCGCATGGGCCGTTCGCGCTGCCGGTGGGCACCACCTGGACCCTGGCCAGCCCCCTGAGTGACAGCGAGCAGGCCACGCTGGCACTGGGCTGGGGCCTGGGCAGCTATCGCTTTGCGCGCTATCGCAAGCCGCTGCGGGTGCCGGCCGAGCTGGCGCTGACACCATCGGCGGAGACCGCCGCGCTGATCCAGGCCTGCCTGCGGGTGCGCGACTGGGTCAACACGCCGACCGAGGACATGGGCCCGGAACAGCTGGAGACCGCCGCACGCGAGCTGGCCCAGGCGCATGGCGCCCGCTTCGAGGCGATCGTCGGCGACGCGCTGCTGGCGCAGAACTTCCCTACTATCCATGCAGTGGGCCGCGCCTCGCACCGCGCGCCCAGGCTGCTCGAATTGAATTGGGGCGATCCCGCGCATCCGCGTCTGGTGCTGGTCGGCAAGGGGGTGTGCTTCGATACCGGCGGCCTGGACCTGAAGCCAGCCGACGGCATGCGCAACATGAAGAAAGACATGGGCGGCGCCGCGCATGCGCTGGCATTGGCCGGGCTGGTGATGGCGCAGCAGTTGCCGGTGCGGCTGACACTATTGATCCCGGCAGTGGAAAACGCGGTCGGCCCGAACGCGTTCCGTCCCGGCGAGGTGATCACCACCCGCTCCGGCGCCACCGTGGAAGTGGACAACACCGATGCCGAAGGCCGGCTGGTGTTGTGCGATGCGCTGAGCTATGCCGGCGAGCAGCCGGCAGACCTGATCCTGGATTTCGCCACCCTTACCGGTGCCGCGCGCGTGGCGCTGGGCCCGGACCTGCCGGCGCTGTTCGCCAACGACGACGCGCTGGCGCAGGCCTGGATCGATGCCGGCGAGCGCACCCGCGACCCGGTCTGGCGCATGCCGCTGTGGCGCCCGTATCTGCGCTATCTCACCAGCCACGTCGCCGACCTCGCCAACGCCGGTTCACGCATGGCCGGCGCGGTCACCGCCGCGCTGTACCTGGAACGCTTCGTCCCCGCCAACCAGGCCTGGGCGCATCTGGACGTGTACGCCTGGAACGATGGTGAACGCGCCGGCCGACCGACCGGCGGCGAGGCGCTGGCGCTGCGCTCGGCCTACGCGATGCTGAAGGCGCGCTACCCGAACTAGCCACTGCAACGCGCCGATGCGGGCCCAGCCCCCGCCCGCGCCGCGGATAGCTAGTCTGCTGGCGGCGGCGCAATGCCATGGCCGGTGGCAGCCCAGTAGATGCCGCCGTACAGGTGCTGCAGATAGCGCGGATCGTTGTAGGCCTCGGCCGGGTGGCCGAGCGCGGTAACGAACACCCGTCCGCCCTCGAAATGGTGGTACCAGGCCACCGGATGCGGTTTGCCCATGCCTTTGGCGACCTGCCCCGGCCAGATCAGCGTCGGGTCGTAGCTGGTCTCGTCCACCGTCATCAGCGTGACCAGATCATCGCTGTAGGGTGCATCGTATTCGTACCATTCGTCGGTCCATAGCCAGCGCGCCGGCAAGCCGGCGGTGGCTGGGAAATTACGATCGACCACATCCACCATCGCCGTCTGCATGTAGGGGTGGGTACGGAAGGATCGGCCGATCAGGCGGTCGTACCACTGCCAGCCGCCGCGCGCGATCGCAAACGCCTTGTGCACCGCCACCACGCCCCCGCCGCCGCGCACGTATTGCTGGAACTTGACCCGTTGCGCCGGGCCCAGGTCGGTGGCTGGCGTATTGAGCAGCACGATCGCCTGATACTGCGCCAGGTCGCCGTCGAACGCCTTGGCGTCGGCGGCCCACGCCAGCTGGAAATAATGCTGGCGCGCCATCGCCTCGAACTGCGGCCTGGCCACCGCGATGTAGTCGTGGTGGTACTGGTTGGCGATGGCGGCCACCAACACCTTGAACTGCTGTGCCGATGCCGCCGCGCTGAACAGCAGCATTGCCACCCCCACCCATGCACGTATTGCGTTCATCCCGTACTCCCCTGGCAGACCGTGCCGAGCATAGTGCGGCTCGGCGTCGCCCCCGCCAGGAGTGTGCAAATTGCATAGGCCGATACCCCTGCGGCATACCCTGCGGCCGCGAATGTGTGTCAAAAATGTGTCCAAGACCGGCCCGTCCGCTTACACTTGCCGCCGATGTCGACCCTCACCCCGACTTAACGGTCGCGAGCATTCCTCGATAACCGTCATCCGCCCACCGCTCTTCCAGGCGGCCGGCAGCGTCGACAGCGCCAGCCAGGTATCTGCCGTCCCCCTCACGCAGGGATGGCAGGTCCAAGCCAGCATTCAATCCGGCCGTTCCAGCAGTGCTTGTCTTCGGCGCTGTGGATGGCCATGTCTGCTTGCTTGGAGTCTGTGATGAACCGTTCCTTCCCTACCCGGCGCGTGCCGCGCCGATCGATTCTGGCCGTGGCCTGCCTGTTCGCCACGCTACCGCCCGCCTTCGCCGCCGATCCGCTGGCGCAAGCCGACGCCGATAACGATGTCACCAATCTCGACAAGATCGTCGTCAAGGGCGAGCGCGCCGAGGGCTACAGCGTCAGGAAGACCTCCGCCGGCACCCGCTTCGATCTGGCGCCGCGCGATATCCCGCAGTCGGTCAGCATCATCAGCCACCAGCGTATCGAGGATCAGAACCTCGATGACATCATCGACGTGCTGGAAAACACCACCGGCGTATCCAATATCCGTTCCGACAGCGAGCGCGTCGATTTCTTCGCGCGTGGCTTCTACATCGACAACTACCAATTCGATGGCATCCCGACCACGATGGTGCGCAACTGGAGCTATGGCGATTCGGCA
>JAATFS010000019.1 GCA_015655035.1 Lysobacterales bacterium
ACGGCGGTCGGACGTGCCGCATTGAGCCGGAGCAGCGCCGGTTCCAGCTTGGGCAATGCCTCGGCACCGTCAGCGGCGTCGATCTCGCGCGCGGCCAGCACCACGCCCCAGGCGGCGGCAATGCCGATCGCTGGCGCGCCGCGCACCGTCAGGGCATGGATGGCCTGTGCGACCTCGTCGCTGGTATGGCATTGCACATGCTCGACCACGAACGGCAGTTTGCGCTGGTCCAGCAATTCAAGCGCTTCGCCGGTCCACTGGATCGGGCGGACATGGTCGTAGCGGGCGTAATCGATATCGGTGTCGGTCGTCATCGGTCCATTGTAAGACGCCGCGTCGCAAGCGGCTCAGTTCACCACGAACTGACCGCGACAACCGTCGTTGACCCAGACCCCATCGCGGCTCCATCCCCAGTTCTCGCCCTGCACACACGGGGTGCCGGACAGCTGACGGCCCAGCCGCACCCCCTGCTCCACCGTGATGCCGCACATGCGGCGGCTGCGGCTCTTCGACTCGCAGGTCACCATGCGCGGCACGTCGATGAAACCGGAGCCGTCCTCGGCGCCTACCTCAAACTCGCCGTCGCAGCCACGCGATACCCATATCTCATTGCGGCGCACGCCCCAGCTGCGCTCCTGCTTGCACGGCCACGCGGATAACTGGCGCAGCAGCCGCACCGGCGCGCCGCGCAGCCGTACCGGGCAATTGTTGGGCCTGCCGTTGGATTCGCAGCGCACCACCAGGCGCATCAGCGGCGGCGGCTTCACCTGTGCTGCCGCGAACTCGGCGCGGCAGCCGAACGCGACCCATACGCCCTCGGCATCCACGTCCCATTCGCTGCCGCGAATGCAACTGTTCTTGGACAACTGCCGTACCAGCTGCACGCCGTCCCCTGCATTCATCGGGCAATGCGTGCGCGCCATGTCATGCGACTCGCAACGCACCACCGGTGACGGTTCGCGCTCCTGCGCTGCCGCCAGGTTCGCCAGTGGCAGCCACCAAAAACCGCAAATGCCGACAAGCCACTTCATTGCACGATCCCTTGAGCTGAACGACGAACCCGCCGCGGTGTATCGGAGGCCGCCCGATAAAAGCATCATCACCGTGAAGAAATCAATACAGCCGGGCTCGCGGCCAACCGGTCGGTCAAGCGCGCGCGAAGTCGAACGCGAGCACGTCGGCGATACGCGTGGTGCCGCGCATCGCCATCAGCAGTCGGTCCACCCCGACCGCGACCCCGGCACAGTCCGGCAAGCCGGACAGGGCCATGAGCAGGCGCTCGTCCAGCGGCGGCGACGGCAGGTTGCGCGCCGCACGCACGCGCTGGTCGCGCTCGAAGCGTTGGCGCTGCTCGGCCGCGTCATTGAGCTCGTGATAGCCGTTGGCGACTTCGTAGACCCCCAGGTACATCTCGAAACGTTCGGCCACCGGCGGGTCGCCAGCGCGGATGCGCGCCAGCGCGCATTGGCTGGCCGGCCAGTCGTGCACTACGGTGATCCGGTCGGCCGGGAACGCGGGTTGGATGCGATGGGTCATCAGCAGGTCGAGCCAGTCGTCGCGGCCCAGGCCGGCCGGATCGATCGACAGCTCCGCCAGCGGCGCACGCAACTGGGGGATCGACGCACTGAACGGATCGACCTGCACCGTCTCCAGGAACAGCTGCCGGTAGCTCAGCTCTTGCAGGCTCAACTCGCGTCCGACCATCGCCAGTGCCTGACGCACCAACGCCACGGTTTCCGCGGCCAGGCGACGATGATCCCAGCCCACCCGGTACCACTCCAGCATCGTGAACTCGGGATTGTGCCGGCCACCGGCTTCGCCATTGCGGAACACCCGCCCCAGCTCGTAGCAATCGCCGATACCGGCAGCCAGCAGCCGCTTCAAGGGGTACTCCGGCGAGGTCCGCAGCCAGCGCATCGCCGGACCGGCATCGACATGCCCAGTGAAGCGCGCCTGGAAGCTCTCGATATTGGGCTCGGTATTGCCTGCCGCCGACAGCACCGGCGTTTCCACTTCCAGCACGTCGCGTCCGGCAAAGAACGCGCGGATCATTGCGTTGAGCTGTGCGCGCAGGCGCAGCATTGCCAGGTCGATGCACTCGGCACTCATGCACCGGCCTCGTGCTGTTGCAGGAACGCCAGCAGCCGTGGCTCGTCCCAGATCTCCACGCCCAGCGCCTGAGCCTTGTCCAGCTTGGAACCGGCCGCTTCTCCCGCGACCACGAATGCGGTCTTCTTCGACACGCTGCCGGCCACCTTGGCGCCGAGCGCTTCCAGCCGCTCCTTGGCGGCATCGCGGGTCAGCTCCGACAAGGTGCCGGTCAGCACAACGGTCTGGCCATCGAGTGGACCGGCGGCGACCGTCACCACCTCCGACAGCCGCTCGAGCAGGCGCTGCAACATCTGCCCGCTGGCGGCCAACAGCATGGCGTGGGCATCGTCTTCCAGCCATCCCGCCAACGACAGCGCCGCTTCGGCAGGCAAGCCGGCGGTGACGTAGTTGTGGGTGTCTTCGTCCAGAATTGCTTGCGCAGAGGGAAATGCCGCGACCAGTTGCTCGGCGCGCAGGCGGGTGATCCGGGGAATTTCCAGATCGACCAGTAGCGCTGCCAGGCCCAGCTCGCCGCGCAGCTTCGGCGACGGCGCATGGGTATCGCCGATGCGCACGCCGCGTTCGAGCAGGTCGTCGATCGCCTGCTGGTTGCCGCGCTGGTCCAGGAAGTGCCCGAGCGATCGCGCCACTTCGCCACCTATATCCGGCACCCGCTTGAACAGCGGCCAGGGCATGTGCCGGATCAACTCCAGATCGCCGAACCAGGCCGCCAGCGCCTTGGCGGTACTTTCGCCGACATGCTCGATCCCGAGCGCGAACAGGAAGCGCTCCAGCGTGGTGTCTCGCGATTGTTCGATCGCCGCCATCAGGTTCTCCGCCCATTTGGTCGCGATCTTCTTG
>JAATFS010000198.1 GCA_015655035.1 Lysobacterales bacterium
AGCGTGCCGGAGGTGCCCAGACTCATGGTCAGGCGCCCGGCAACGACGTTGCCGGTGCCGATCGCGGCCATCATGTTGTCGCCACCGCCCGTGGTGACGCGTACGCCGTCCGGCAGTTGCAAGGTAGTCGCCGCAGTGGCCGACAACGCGAAGGTAGTCCCCGGCTCCACCAGCGGCGGCAGCGCCGGACGGAGGTCGCGCAGCGGATCGACCGCCTCCAGCATCGGCTCGGACCATCGCCGGCTACGCACATCCAGCCAGCCGGTGCCGGAGGCATCGCCTGCCTCGGCAAAGCGCTCGCCGGTCAGCCAGAAGTTCACGTAATCGTGCGGCAGCATGATCGTAGCCATCGCCGCATAGGCCTCGGCGCGATGCGTGCGCGTCCAGGGCAGCTTGGACGCGGTGTAGCCGGCCAGGATCGGATTGCCGGCCAGCGCCACGCTGCCGGCCACACCACCGACTGCCGCCATGATCTGGTCGCATTCTGCCTGGGTGCTGGTGTCGCACCAAAGTTTCACCGGGGCGGTAACGCTCCCATCGGCGGCCACCGGGACGAAACCGTGCTGCTGGCCGGATACCGCGATGCCGCGCACTTGCGCCCGTAGTTCGGCGCCCAATTCGTCGAAGCAATGCACGATGCCGTCGATCCACCACTGCGCCAGTTGCTCGCGCGTGCCGTCGTCCCGGCTGATCAGCTCAATCGGTGCGGCGATGGTGGCGACCACCTCGCGGCGCTGCGCGGCATAGGCCACCAGCTTGACGCTCTGCGTCCCCACATCCAGTCCAACGTACAGGTTCATTGCGTCACCAATCGGTTGTCGAGCAGGCCTACCTGCTGCGTCCGCCCAGCACCCAGCTCGAACGCCAGCGTCTGCCCTGCATAGGAAAATTCGTAGCGGCCACCGCGATCGCTGCGCAACGACGCCTGGACCAGCGCGCCACCGTCCCAGGCAAGATCGACCGTGGCCGCGCCGCGCACACGCAGGCCGCGCACCTGCCCGCGCGGCCACGCCTTGGGCAACGCCGGCAGCAGGAACACGCTGCCGCCCCAACTCTGCAACAGCATTTCGGTGATCCCCGCGGTGCCGCCGAAATTGCCGTCTATCTGGAACGGTGGATGGGCATCGAACAGGTTGGGATAGGTGCGCCCAGGCGACAGCAGCATCGCCAGGATGCGATGCGCATGCTCGCCATCGCGCAGGCGCGCCCATAGGTTCAGGCGCCAGCCGATTCCCCAGCCGGTGGCGTTGTCGCCCCGGATTTCCAGCGAGCGCCGGGCCGCCGCCGCCAGCGCGGGGGTGTCGCGCAGATTGATCTGGCTGGAGGGATGCAGCGCATACAGATGCGAGACATGCCGGTGGTGGATCTCCGGCGCCTCCATGTCCCAGTCCTGCTGCCATTCCTGCAGTTGCCCGGCCTTGCCGATCCGATGCGGCGGCAACTGCTTGCGCAATTGCGCGAGATGCTGGCCGAATGCCGCGTCCACGCCCAGCAGCTGGCCCATGGCGATGCATTGGGCAAACAGGTCGCGCAGCAACTGCGCATCGATCGCCGGACCGGCGCAGACCGCCGCGCCGAAGGGATGCTGGTTTTCCGGCGACATCGAAGGATTGGTCACCATCGCGCCGCTGTGCGGATCGCGCACCAGCGCGACCACGAAAAACTCGGCGGCGCTCTTGAACAACGGATAGATCTTTGCCAGGTAGGCTGGATCGCGACCGTAGTCCCAGCGATCCCATAACTGCTGCAGCAACCACACCCCGCCCAGCGGCCACAGGCTCCACTTGGCGCCGTCGATCGGCCCGGCCTGGCGCCAGAGATCGGTATTGTTGTGCACCACCCAGCCCGGCGCGTCGTAGATCGCCCGGGCGGTATGCGCGCCGGTCTGCGCCAGGTCGAACAGCATCGATTCGAGCGGTGCCACGCACTCATCCAGCGCAGTGGGTTCGCTGGGCCAGTAGTTCATCTCGATATTGATGTTGATCGTGTACTTGCTTTCCCACGGCGGCAGCATCAGGTCGTTCCACACGCCTTGCAGATTGGCCGGCTGGCTGCCCGGGCGCGAGCTGCTGATCAACAGATAGCGGCCATATTGGTGATAGAGCGCGGCCAGTGCCGGGTCATTGCCGTCGGCGAAACGCCGCACGCGTTCGTCGGTGGGTAGTTGCGCGGCCTCGCTACTGCCGAGGTCTATCGATATGCGCCGGAACAGCCGGCGATGTTCGGCCAGGTGGCGTTGCAGCAGGGTCGCGTAATCCATCGACGCGGCCCGACGCAGCTGCGCGGCGCTGGTGGCCAGGGGATCGCCACTCACGTCGTCGTAGCGCCGATAGCTGGTGGCGGCGGTCATCAGCAGCACTACTTCATCGGCGTTCTCGATACGAAGGCGTCCACGTTCCAGCCAGACCTTGCCGCCTTTGAGCTGCGGCAACACCCGCAACGCAAAGCGCAACCTGCCTTCGATACCCGCGTAACCGGCATTGCGACCGGAGAACAGCAAGCCGCCCTGCTCCGCCGTGACCTCGCCGGCCTGTGGACTGTCCACGCCGATGCGCAGTGAAATCCGCCCCGGGA
>JAATFS010000013.1 GCA_015655035.1 Lysobacterales bacterium
ATCGCAACGCCCGTCAGCGAGCGCCGGGCCAAGGCGGCCTGCGACCACATCGCCGAGCCGGTGGCCTTGTCCAAGGCCCAGACGCTGCCGGCGTTATCGGCCACGACGACGTTGGAGGAGGACACGCCTACCCCACCCGGTCCGCCATGGTCGCGGGTCCACAGCGGGCGACCGCTGGGGCCTTCGAGCGCAAGCGTCTCGTTCTTGAAGCTGGTCGCGAATAGGGTGGTGCCTTCGAGTACCGGCGCGCCGTCCACGTCGGCCATGCGCTCGAGTTCGGTACGGCCTTCCGGCACACCGATGGCCTGAGTCCACAACGAACGGCCGTCCTGCATCGACAGCGCGGTCAGCGTGCCGTCGTCGTTGCCGATGAAGACCACGCCGGGACCAGCGATGACCGGCGCGTTGCCGCGAACCGTCAGCGTCGGACCTTCCTGTTCATGGAACCAGCGGCGCTCGCCGGTGGCGGCATCGAAGGCGCTGGTACGGCCATCGTTGCTGCGCACGAACACCAGGTTCTGTGCAATCGCCGGTGCCGAGATCACTTCGTTGGAAACCTTGGCGCGCCATTTCTCGCTGCCGGTAGCGGCATCGAGTGCGAGCACTTCGCCATTCAGTCCACCGACGACGACCAGGCCTTCGCCCACGCCCGGACCGCCGGCAAAGCGCGACAACGGCCGCTTCTTTTCAAGGCGCTTGCGCTCCTTGGCCTGCTGCTTCTCATTGCGCAGTCGCTGCTTGTAGCTGGCCCGCTCTTCCTTGGACAGGTTGCGCCCGGATTCGGTCTCCACCTGGCTCGGCTTCTCTTCGACCTGGGCCAACTGCTCCTTGCGCGCCTTCTTGGCGTCGTATTCCCAGAGCTTGTTGCCGGTCTGCAGCTCGAGCGCATAGATCGAGCCCGACGACGCTGCGACGTACACCTTGCCATCGGCCACGGCCGGGCGCTGGCGCACGCCGATATGCTGCTCGCCCTTGCCCACGCCGGTGGACCAAAGCTTCCGGACCTTGACCGAAGGTTCGAAATCGACCAGTTCGGCCGGCTCAAGCGCCTTCTTGGCCGCGGCATCCTTACCGGCGAACCAGCCCTTCATCGTGCTGCAGCCAGCCAGCGTCAGCCCCATCAGGGCGACTATTGCGACTCGTTTGAACATGACCACCTGTTTCATCAAATCGGCTCCGCCGGATCGGGCACTTTGCCGCCCACATCCATCAACTTGGTTTCGAGCAGGCGCCGCTGCGGCGAAGCCACATCGACGGTCGCCAGCGCCTTGGTATAGAGATCGCGTGCCTGGTCGCGCTTGCCCTGGACAAGCAACGCATCGGCGTGCACTTCCAGGCTGGCGCTGTCCTGTGCGCCGGCCAGTTGCTTGATCGCCTCGTCCGGCTTGCCGGTTGCGATCAGCAGACGAGCCAGGCGCTGGTCAACGATCAGTTTGAGTTCGCCTTCGGCTGGAACGTTGCGCAGGGTCTTGATCGCATCGTCGTTCTTGCCGGCCTCGACCTGGGCCTTGGCCAGGCGCAGCGCGGCGAGTTCGCCATACACGCCGGCATCGCTGGAATCCAGCACAGCCATGTCCTTGGCGGCCTGATCCAGCTGGTTGGCCTGAATGCTTTTCACCACCGCTTCGTAGCGAGCGTTGGCACCGGCCAACTCAGTATTGGTGTGCTTCTGCCACCACTGCCAACCCAGGATCAGTACCAGGCCAAGGCCAATACCACCGACCAGACCGGCCCCATTCTTTCTAAGCCAGGAGCGAACTCGTTCGCCTTGTTCGTGCTCGTCGAGCAGATCGTCGATCGCCATGCGTACTCTCACTCCGTCATCGGCCGACACGGAGCATCAAAATAGTGAAAAATGAAAAACCGCAGTCCGGATTCACTCGGAAGCCGGCACCACGGCACCGTCGGAGGATACCGTAAAACGGGCCACATTAGCGCGCTGGTACGGCTTCAGATCGACGATACTGCCTGCTTGCTGAACCTCGACCGCAGCCGCATTGCCCAGCACTACCCGCCCCACCTGACCGGATGGGTAGCTGCGCTGTTCGCCGGACTTGATCAGAGCCTTCTCGATGGAAGACCCGTCCGGCGCGGAAATCTGCACCCAGCTGTCGCCGTTGAAACGTAGCAACAGTGCGCCTTGAGCGGCCGGGACAGGGGTGCCCTGCGGGGCGCTGGACATCGGCAACGGTGCTATCGAGGCGATGTACGGCGCGTTGTCCTGCGCCGCCTGCGGGCTGCTGCCAGGTTCGGAGCCTTGGGGCGCTGGCATGGACGGGTCGGGGGATGCCGCATTCGGCACTACGTCCAGCGACGCGGTGCTGGGGGAATTGGCATCGAAGTGAGTACGGGTGGCATACCACACCGGGACCGCGAACACGCCGGTGATCACGACGTACATCGCCTTTCGCGCTGCGCTCTCCATGATCCGACGCAGGCGTGGCGTATGCGTGTGGCTGACCAACTCGACGGGTTCGATCGGTGCGATATGCGCTTCTTGCAGCAATGGCGCCAGGTCGATTCCGAGCAGGCGGGCGTAGCTGCGCAGCTGGCCGCGCACGAACACCGGCGCGCCCAATCGCTGCCAGTCCTCCTGTTCCAGCGAACGTACCACCTGGCTCGGCACGTGCAGCCGAGTGGCGACTTCGTCGAGGGTCAGGCCTGCGGCCTCTCGCGCCTCGCGTAGATGTCGACCGCATCCCGTCTCATTCGCAAAGGGATTGGGATTGGAGTCACTGATCACAATGCATTAGCCTTTGGGTGTGCGGTCGCTGTAACAGGAAACTCCTTGATCAACCGCTGTTGGTATCGACTGGCGGCTACCTTGTCGCCTAGTCCTTTCTCAATCTGAATAGCCAGTTGTAACACGGAAGCATTGGCCGATGCAGCCGCAAGCCTGCGTTCTGAGAACGCACGCGCTTCCAAGTAGCGACCATTGCCGTACTCGCCGCGCGCCATCGACTCCAGCGCATATCGGTTGGCCGGGTCGAGCTCCAACGCGCTGCGCAAATCGCGCAAGGCACGTTCTCGCTGCCCGGCTTGCAGTGCGCATTCGCCAGCATTGGCCAGGGCCTCAGCTGCATCACCATAACCGGCGTCGGTGACGGCGCGGTCAAACCAATAAAGAGATTGAGCAAAATCGCCACTGGCGCACAGCCAGGCACCGTAGTTGTTGAGCACGTCCCCACGCTGCGGCGCCAGCTCGGCGGCGCTGCGGTAGCTGGCCCCGGCTGCGGCGGTATCGCCCTGCTCGCTCTGGATCGTTGCCAGCACGGTGTGGCCATCGACCGATCGCGGATCGTGCTTGAGCATCGCTCGCGCGTATTTTTCGGCATCCACCAGATCGCCGGCGCGCAAGCGATTCAGCGCCAGCCCGAGTCGCTCCTGCTGGGCGAGCCGCTTGCGGCTGGCGTCATCGTCGTTGAATGCGTAACGCGGGGCCACCTGTTCTACAGGCTTGACCTTGCCGCCCCTGGCATTGTGCGAGCCGATGCCGCAACTGGCCGTGGTCAGTGCGGCAAGGACGGCCGTCAGGACTGCGGTGTCACGCCGCCGCATCTCGATCGGCCTGGTCTTCCAGCGTGCGGAGGAATGTTGCCTGGCGACGGGTGCGGTCCATCACCTGCCCTTTCAACTGGCCGCAAGCAGCATCGATGTCGTCGCCGCGGGTGCGGCGCACCATCGTCAATACTTGCGCGTCCAGCAGGATCTTCTGGAATGCGCGAATCTCGGTCTCGCCGGAACGCTCGTAGCGCGTCCCGGGGAACGGATTGAATGGAATCAGGTTGACCTTGCCCGAATCCTTGGCCTGGGCCGCGTTGTCGAACTGCCGCATCAGCTTGGCCAACTGGCGGGCATGCTCGGGCTGGTCGTTGATGCCTTTCATCAAGGTGTATTCGAACGTCACCGAATCGCGCTTCTTGTTGCCACGCAGATAGCGGGCACACGAAGCCATCAGTTCGGCGATCGGGTACTTCTTGTTGAGCGGCACCAGCGTTTCGCGCAGCGTATCGTTCGGCGCGTGCAGCGAAACTGCCAGCGACACGTCGCTTTCGGTGGACAGGCGGTCGATCATCGGCACCAGTCCAGAGGTCGACAGCGTTACTCGCTTGTTGGCCAGGCCGTAGCCGAGGTCGTCGCGCATCACGCTCATCGCGCGCACGACGTTGTCGAAATTCATCAACGGCTCGCCCATGCCCATCATCACCACGTTGGTGAGGCGGCGCTGCTGGTGCGGCACGTTGCCCAGGTGGCGCGCGGCCACCCACACCTGGCCGATGATCTCGGCGGTGGACAGGTTGCGGTTGAAGCCCTGGGTGGCGGTAGAGCAGAAGGTGCAATTGAGCGCGCAGCCGACCTGCGAGGAAACGCACAGGGTGCCGCGGTTCTTGTCCGGGATGTAGACGGTCTCGATGGCGTTCTTGCCATCGGTGCCCATCGCCAGCAACCACTTGTGGGTGCCATCGGTGGACGGCTTGTCGAACACGACGTTGGGGACGATGACCTCGGCATGCTGCTGCAGCTTGGCGCGCAGGGCCTTGCCGAGGTCAGTCATCTGATCGAAATCGGTAACGTAGCGATGGTGGATCCACTTCATTACCTGATGGGCACGGTAGCGCGCTTCGCCAAGGGTGTCGGCGAAGAAGCGCTCCAGACCCTCGCGATCGAGGTCGAGCAGGTTCTGCTTAGCCACGGAGCTGACCCTGACCGGGTCAGCGAGTGCAAGCGGATTGTGGACGACCTCGTTCACGATGAGACCCTTAGCGGGAAACTACTTCGGTGGCGGCAAAGAAGTACGCCACTTCAATAGCGGCATTCTCGACCGAATCTGAACCATGCGCCGCATTGGCGTCGATGGAGTCGGCAAAATCGGCACGGATCGTGCCCGGGGCGGCATCCTTCGGATTGGTGGCACCCAGCAGTTCGCGATGCGCGGCGACGGCGTTCTCGCCTTCCAGCGCCTGGATCACCACTGGACCGGAGATCATGAAATCGACCAGTGCGTTGAAGAAGGGACGCTCGCGGTGCACCGCGTAGAAGCCCTCGGCCTCACGGCGCGACAGCTGCTTGTACTTGGCGGCAACGATCTTCAGGCCAGCCTTCTCGAAGCGGGCGTAGATTTCACCGATGACGTTCTTGGCGACAGCGTCCGGCTTGATGATGGAAAGGGTGCGCTCCAGCGCCATGGAAAATTTCTCCGTTGGGCGGGCCACTGGTTGATGGCCCGAGAGTAACATGAAAAAAACCCGCGTCAAAACGCGGGCTTAGCTTAACTTGCGATGTGCAATTCTATCCTCTGCCAGCGGGCTTTGCCTACCTGGGGCTGAATCGTGCTGCGCTGCGCAATGACCTTCCACGCGCAGGGGCCTAGAATCAAACAATCGTTTGATTGAGTTGTCGTTCGCGCATGGCCAAACCTGCCCATTTTTCCACCAAGGACCGGATCCTCGGCGCTGCCGAGGAACTTTTCGCCCAGCATGGCTTTGCCGGGACCTCGCTGCGCCAGGTCACCAGCCAGGCCGACGTCAACATCGCGGCGGTCAATTACCACTTCGGCTCCAAGGAAAACCTGGTCAACGAGGTGTTCCGTCGCCGTATGGATGAAATGACCGGCGCGCGCATGAGCCAGCTGGAGGCGGCCAAGCGCGATCGCCCGGGCGAACTGGGGGCGGTGCTGGCCGCCTTCGTCGAGCCTGCGCTGGCGATGGCGCAGGACCGCCAGAGCGGCGGCGCGTTCGTTCGTGTCATTGCCCGGGCCTATGCCGAGAAGAACGACAACCTGCGCAAGTTCCTGTCCGATCACTACGGGCACGTACTGCGCGAGTTCGGCCGGGCCATCGCCGGCTGCGTTCCGTCGCTGAGCAAGGAAGAACTGTATTGGCGGCTGGACTTTCTGGCCGGTGCCTTGACCTACGCCATGGCCGATTTTGGCCTCATCAAGCGCCCTGCGGGAGTCAGCGAGGCTGATCACCGTATCCGTGCGGCGCATGAACTGATTCGTTTCGCAGAGGCGGGTTTCCTCGCCCACTCCAAACCGTAGTCGTTATCCATCAAA
>JAATFS010000481.1 GCA_015655035.1 Lysobacterales bacterium
GCGTCCTTGTACATCAGCGCGCCGGCCTCGGCGATCGCGCTCTCGCCCGGGTCGAGCTCGACTTCCACGAACTGCATGTCGTTGCCGACGATGCGGAAGTCGATGTCGTCGGCGCGGCTGCCACCGCCGGTCAGCGGCGGCGGCGCGCTGGCCGTTGTGGCGCCGCTGTCGGCGGCGCCCAGTTCGGCGATCTCGCGTACCGGCTTCCAGCCATTCATGCCTTCTCGCCAGGCCACCGCGCTGGGATTCAACTGCGCATGCCGGCGTGCGCCGGTATCGTCCAGCGGACCGCTACGGTCGGCGTGTCCGGGGATATGGAAGTACCACTGGGCCATGGCGTGCGTCCTGCAGGGAGGGAAGAAGCTTGAGTCTATGCCGGGCAACTAAAGCGCGCTGGCCGGTCGCGTCTTCAGCGCCTCGGCCTCGGCGGCGCAGTCGCGGTCGGGGCTCAGCCCCTGGGCGCGGGCGGCGGCGATCTCGCTGCGCGCGGCCGCGAGGTCGGCCTGGAACGCCGGATTGGCGTGCAGCCGCGCCACCGCGGCGGCGCCGGTGAAGCGGCCTTCGAGGATGTCGCTCTGCCAGTGCACGTTACACACCAGCCGGCTCTCGCTATAGCTGCGGCCGCGCGCCTGGATCGCATCGGCATGGGCCGGGTCGATCTCGCTGAGGATCAACGCCCAGGCCCAGCCGATGGAGGTGTGGCCGGAAGGATAGGAGCCGTTCTTGCGCAGGCCGGCCTCGTCGCCGGGCGCGCAGGTGGGCTGGCCGTTGACCATGAACGGGCGTGGGCGCTGGTAATGGTGCTTGGCGGCCTTGGTGGCGGCGCTGGCATCGATCAGGCTGCGCTGCAACAGGCGGTACAGATGCGGCGTGTGCTGCGTATCGATCGGCACGCCGACGGCGCAAGCGAAGTGACCCGCACCGGCCGGGAAGCTCAGGTCGGCATCGCGTCCGGCCTGTACGAAGCGCGGCGTGCCGCGTAGCGCCAGCGCCTCGCGGTTCACTGCCTGGTCCAGCGCCAGGCCCGCCGAACCGTCGGCCGGGGGCGCGGGTATCAGCGCCAGGCTGTCGGGGATGGACGCCGCGTCCAGGTAGCCGGTCGGCCACGCCGCGCTGGCGGGGGGCTGTGCCGGCGCGGCCTCCCCCTGCCGGGCAGTGGAGGTGGTGCAGCCGGCCAGCGCCAGCACCAGCAGTGCGCTCAGCCGGGTAGCGCGGAACTCGGGAAATCGGGCCATGTCTTGCTCGCGGTCGTGTAGAGAGAAAATTCTAGTGTGAAGCGCTTGCCATGACATCGCGGAGACAGCGACTCAGCTGGCGCCGACCCATGCCGAATAGCGCCCATGCGCGCGCCGTACCTGGATCGGGCCGTCGAACAGCGCCGACAAGGCGGCATCGGTGAGCAGCGCCTCGCAGCTGCCATCGGCGAACACGCGGCCGTCGCGCAGCAGAATCACGCGCTCTATCTCCGGCACGATTTCCTCGATGTGGTGCGTGACCAGGACCAGGGTGATGCCCTGCCGTGCCAGCTCGCCCATGGTCGTGACCAGATGCTGGCGTGCGATCAGGTCCAGCCCGGTGGACGGCTCGTCCAGCAGCAGTGCTCGTGGCCGGTTCACCAGTGCCCGCGCAATCAATACGCGACGGGCTTCGCCGGCCGACAGTTGCGCATAGGCGCGCTGCCGCAGCGAGCGTGCACCGACCCGCGCCAGTGCCTCGACGACGCGCTCGCGCATCTGCTCGGTGATCTCGTGCTGTGGCGGCACCACGTAGCTGGCGAAGAAGCCGGACAGGACCGCTTCCTCCACCCCCAGTTCGGGCATGTCGGCCAGATTGACGCTGAGGTCGCCAGTGACGATGCCCAATTGCGAGCGCAGCTGGTCCACCTGCCAGCGGATCTGGCCCAGCACCCTCACCGGCGGCTCCGCCCCGGGGCGCGCCAGCGGATACAGTTCGCGGGTGATCAGCTTGATGAATGACGACTTGCCGCAGCCGTTGGGGCCAAGAATCGCGGTGTGCTGGCCGAGCGCGATGCGTAGGCTGATTTCGTGCAACACCCGTGTCTGGCCGCGCATCACGCTGGCATCGTCGAGTTCGATCAGGGGCGCATCGGTCAAGGCGACGCTTGGCGGTATGGACATGGGGTGCAATCTCGTGGAGGCAGCGTGAAGGACAGCCCAACATACGCTGGAGTGGGGTGAATTTTGCCGCCAATGCGGCCATGATGGGGTTTCACCCCATGCGTTTACACTCGTCGCGACGCGGCCTGGAGTTTCACATGTCGTCCGATTCGATCATCGATTTCCTCACCCACGGCCTGACCGGATTCGGCTGGTGGGACATGCTGGCGGTGCTGCTGGTGTTCACCCAGCTCACCATCTTCGCGGTGACCTTGTATCTGCACCGCAGCCAGGCGCATCGCGGCGTGGATTTCCATCCGCTGATTGCGCACTTCTTCCGTTTCTGGACCTGGCTGACCACCTCGATGATCACCCGCGAGTGGGTGGCCATCCATCGCAAGCACCACGCCAAGGTGGAGACCGACGAAGATCCGCACAGCCCGCAGACCAAGGGCATCGGAACGGTGTTCTGGCGCGGCGTGGAGCTGTACCGCGAAGCACGCGCGATGCGTGCCGACATCGAACAGTACGGCAAGGGCGCGCCGACCGACTGGATCGAGCGCCATCTCTACACCCCGCATGCGAACTGGGGCCCGATCCTGCTGTTCGCGGTCAACCTGCTGCTGTTCGGCCTGCCGGGCGTGGCGCTGTGGGCGATCCAGATGGCGTGGATCCCGTTCTGGGCGGCCGGGGTGGTCAATGGTCTCGGCCACTGGTGGGGCTATCGCAACTTCGAGTCGGCCGACACCTCCACCAACCTGACCCCCTGGGCTTTCTGGATCGGCGGCGAAGAGCTGCACAACAACCACCATGCCTTCACCAGCTCGGCGCGGCTCTCGATGCGGCGCTGGGAGTTCGACATCGGCTGGGCGGTGATTCGCGGGCTGGAAAAGCTGCGCCTGGCCAAGGTATTACGGGTGGCCCCGAAGCTGGATATCCGCCCGAATATCAGCGTGCCCGACGCCGATA
>JAATFS010000223.1 GCA_015655035.1 Lysobacterales bacterium
CAACGCGGCGGTCGAGGCCGCGCGCGCCGGCGAACAGGGCCGTGGCTTCGCCGTGGTCGCCTCGGAAGTGAGGACGCTGGCGCAGCGCTCGGCCAGTGCCGCAAAGGAAATCAAGGAGCTGATCGACGAATCGGTCCGCAAGGTCGCCGAGGGCTCGTCGTTGGTGAATACCGCCGGCCAGACCATGGGCGAGATCGTCACCAGCGTGCAGCGCGTGACCGACATCATGAGCGAGATTTCCGCGGCCTCGCAGGAGCAGTCCGCCGGGATCGAGCAGGTCAACCAGACCGTCACCCAGATGGACGAGACCACCCAGCAGAACGCTGCGCTGGTCGAGGAGGCCACCGCCGCCGCCCGTGCGATGGAGGACCAGGCTGGTCAACTGGTCGATGTCGTGGCGGTGTTCAAGCTCGACGGGCAGTCCGTTCATGGCAACCAACCCGTCGATCAATTGCTTTTCCGCGCACGAAAACTGCATAGCTGAGCGGCGGCTGGTCAAGCGCGGCCCGCGCCGCGATCCAGGCATTGCATAAGGGTGCACGCGTCTATTGACAGGCGCGTGCGCCACGCGCATGGCCCACCTGAAACCTGATGCACGCCGGAACGGTTTTGCGGCAAGGACGATGCCCGATAACGCCAGGCACGCTCCGCAGGGCGGCGAGAGGCCCTCGCACCTAAAGTTGCCGCGCGGCCGGCCGATGTTGGTTGGACCAGCACCCTTCGCGGTGCCGAACGATCCGCCCCCGCGCCTGGAGCCGCTATGAACGACAACAACAACACGACCGCCGACACTGATGGCGAATTCCTCAGCTTCGCCCTGGGCGAAGAGCACTACGGCGTGGACATCCTGAAGGTCCAGGAGATTCGCGGCTACGACTCGGTGACTCGTCTTCCGGATGCGCCGGACTACATCAAGGGGGTGATCAACCTGCGCGGCACCATCGTGCCGGTGATCGACCTGCGCCTGAAGCTGCGGCTGAAGGAAGCCCGCTACGATGCCTTCACCGTGATGATCGTGCTCAACGTGGAAGACCGCGTGGTCGGCATCGTCGTGGACAGCGTATCGGACGTCATTCCGTTGAGTAGCGATCAGATCCGCCCTACCCCGGAATTCGGCGCTGCGGTAGATACCCGCTTCATCTCCGGCATCGGTACTCAGGACGATCGCATGCTGATCCTGCTCGATATCGAAACCCTGCTGAACATCGCCGAGCTGGCCCAGCACAACGGCGCTCCTGTCGAAGAAGCCGCTTGAGATAGGCTTTTGTAGGGAGAATTCCTACGTAAAAGCGCCCCATACAGCGAATCGCGATTCCTATCACTCTTTATGAGTTCAAGTTAAACGCAGCAACGCCGATAGCAGGAATAAGGCTCATGCATTGCGCGACGTACGCCGGGCCGTTTCTGTCTTTTTGATTTTCTGGAGAATCCGATGAAGTTTCCGATCTCGCTGTTATGCGTTGCTGCTCTCGTCACCTTTTCGCCGTCGCTGTATGCGCAGTCGCAGGAAATGATTCCGCCGGAAATGGCCTCGCGCTTCGTGGGCAAGGACGGCATGGTCTGCGGCAAGGTTGAAAAGGCCAAGTTCGCCGAGCACAGCGAAGGCCAGCCCACCTTCCTGTACATGGGCGGGATGTTCCCCAGGCACACTTTCTCCGCGCGCATTTCCGGTTCGGACCGTGGCAAGTTCGGATTTCCGCCGGAAACGCTGGAAGGCAAGGACGTCTGCGTACTCGGCAAGATACAGCGCGACAGCTCGCGCGCCGAGATCGAGGTCGCGTCACCTGCCAGCCTGAAGCTCGCGACCATCAAATAAAACTGCCAACGCAGCTCGTAGCCGTGCCTGCGACAGGTACGGCTAAAACGCCGTCCTGGAGCACCTACATGCAGTGGATCAATCGTCTCAAACTCGCGCCAAAGCTGATACTTGCCTTCGGTCTGGTAGTCGTCGTCATGATCATCCAGGGCGCAGTCGGCTATGCGGGCCTGAAATCACTTGATGACGTCACCACCACGCTGGCCACCAGCACCCTGCGTTCGACCAAGATTTCCGGTGAATTGCGCGCCCTGATCGGCGAGTACCGCAGCTCTTCCTATCGAAATCTGCTGCGTGCCAGCGAGGAATCCAAGAAGGAAGCGCGCACCGACTCAGAGAACGTACAGAAGAAGATCCAGGCCGCCATCGCTGCCTACAAGCCGTTGATCATCAGTACGGAAGATAAAAAGTATTACGACGCCTTCGTAGCCGATTGGGACGCCGCGTACAAGGGCTACAAGGAAGTCGAGGAAATGGTCGATCTTGGCCTGACCGACGACGCCATCGACACCTACCTCAGCAGCAGCCAGGCACAGCACACGAAAGCGGCGAACGATATCGCCAAGCTGACCGCCGAAGCCGACTTGCAGGCGGACAAGCAGAATGCTGCGGCATCCACCACCTACAGCCGATCCAGCCGCGTCCTCATCCTGATGCTGGTTCTCGGCAGCGTCGGCAGCCTGATCATCGCCTTGCTGTTCGCTCGCCGGATTGTGAATGCGGTCAGCTCCGCCGTCAGCGTCGCCAACGAAGTGGCCGATGGCAAACTGGACGGCCATATCGATGTCCGCCGCAACGACGAAATCGGATCGCTGATGCGCGCAATGCAGCGCATGCAGCGCGATCTTCGTGAACGCATCGAACGCGATACCGCCGTGGCCAACGAGAACCTGCGCATTCGTACCGCGCTGGATAGCTCATCCACCGGTATGTTCATCACCAATACCGACCGCTGCGTCATCTACACCAACGAATCCTTCAAGCAGACCCTGGTTCGCCACCAGGAGAGTATGCAAGCGGTCAATCCCGATTTCGACAGCAATGCCGTAATTGGCAAGCATGTTTCCTATCTCGGGATATCCGAGCCGACGCTGGGTAAAGCCATCGCCGAGCTCGAGAAGAATGGCTTTGCCGAATTCGAAGCCCGAATCGGCCACGCCGTGATCAGCCAGGCCGTCACCAAGATCAAGGACGACCAGGGCAACTGGAATGGTGATGTCTGCGAATGGCGCGACCGAACGCTCGAGGCCCAGGTCGAGGAAGAAGTGGCTCGTATCGTGCATGCTGCCGCCACCGGCGACATGAGCCAACGCGTGGACGCCACCGGCAAGCAGGGTTTCTTCCTGCAACTGACGCAGCAGCTCAACAGCTTGCTCGACGCCAATGCCAGCAGCATGGACCAGATCTCCCGCTTGCTCGCCGCATTGTCCCGAGGCGATCTCACCGTGCGCATGCACGGCGAGTTCCAGGGCGTATTCGCCAGCATGCGTGACGATGCCAACGCCACCGCTCAGCAGCTGGCCGACATCGTTGGCAGGATCAAGCAGGCTTCGATCTCCATCAACAGCGCCGCCGGCGAGATCGCCTCCGGCAACAGCGACCTGTCGCGCCGCACCGAGCAACAGGCCGCCAACCTGGAGGAAACCGCCGCCTCGATGGAGGAACTGACCTCCACCGTGCGCCAGAACGCCGAGCACGCGCGCCAGGCCAACCAGCTCGCCATCGGCGCCGCCGACGTCGCCTCCAAGGGCGGCGCGGTGGTCGGCCAGGTCGTGGCCACCATGTCCGGGATCGAAACCTCGTCCAAGAAGATCGCCGAGATCATCTCGGTCATCGATGGCATCGCCTTCCAGACCAACATCCTGGCGCTCAACGCGGCGGTCGAGGCCGCGCGCGCCGGCGAACAGGGCCGTGGCTTCGCCGTGGTCGCCTCGGAGGTGCGTACCCTTGCCCAGCGTTCGGCCAACGCCGCCAAGGAGATCAAGGGCCTGATCGACGAATCGGTCGGCAAGGTCGCCGAGGGCTCGTCGTTGGTGAATACCGCCGGCCAGACCATGGGCGAGATCGTCACCAGCGTGCAGCGCGTGACCGACATCATGAGCGAGATATCGGCTGCGTCGCAGGAGCAGTCCTCCGGCATCGAGCAGGTCAACCAGACCGTCACGCAAATGGATGAGACCACCCAGCAGAACGCCGCGCTGGTCGAAGAAGCCACTGCTGCCGCACGCTCGATGGAGCAACAAGCCGGTGAATTGGCCGATGCGGTATCGATCTTCCTGCTGGAAGACACTGCGCGCGCCCCGGTGGTTGCCATCAGCACTGCTCCTGCCAGCCGTCCCGTCGCACCTGCGGCGCGTCCCGCTGCCGTGGCCGCCGCGTCGCGGCCGAGCAGCAGCAAGCGCAACAACCCGCCGGTCCTGGCCGATAGCGACTGGCAAGAGTTCTGAGTCCACGCCTGTAGCAGAACCCGCCCCGGTGCAAGCACCGGGGCGTTTCACTTGGCGAATCGGCCTGGGCGATCGCATCCGCATGATGGCGACCTTCAGTAATCCTCCGGCGCAGCCGATACCGGCTGAAAGCCCTTTACGCTCACGGCCATGTCCACCACTCCCACCTCCCCCTCCGATTCACGCGAATTCGAATTCGGCGACCGCGATTTCAAGCGCGTGTGCGACCTCATTTACCAGCGTGCCGGCATCGCGCTGGCGCCCGCCAAACGCGACATGGTCTACGGTCGCCTGTCACGCCGCCTGCGCGTACTCGGATTGCGCTCGTTCAAGGACTATCTCGACCTGCTGGAAAGCACGGGCGGCGATGAGTGGCAAGCCTTCACCAA
>JAATFS010000112.1 GCA_015655035.1 Lysobacterales bacterium
CCGATCCGCTGGCCGCACTCGATGCCTACGAGCGTGCCACCCCTTACTTTCCCCGCGCGCTGCTGGCCGCGTCGTTGCAAGCGATCGCGCCGACCTGGTTGCACGAGGGACGCTGGGGCACGATCCGCCGACCACTGCTGCAAGGCTATGCACAGTGGCTGGCGCAACACGGCGTGCTGGCCGATGCCGAGGCCTGGCGCGAAGCTGCCGATCCGCGCTTTCTGGAAGGGATCGCCGCATGAACGCGCATCAGATGCACGGCATGGGCACGGATACCGTGAGCGCCGACTGGCCGACCCTGCAAGTGGATGAAGTAGAGCGGCTGCTGCATCGTTTCGCCCTGCCCGGCGGCGCGGTCCGCGCAATCCGCTGGCACAGCCCTCGCCCGTTCTCCGCCGCGGCCGAGGTCGAGACCGGCGCCGGCACGCTGTTCGTCAAGCGCCACCACCGCAGCCTGCGCAACGCGCGCACCCTGGGCGAGGAACACGGCTTTATCGCCCACCTGCGCCGGCACGGCGCCCCGGTACCGCAGCTGCTACACACGCCCGCCGGCGACAGCGCGCTGGAACTCGGCGACTGGACCTACGAAGTGCAACGCGCCGCGACCGGCCAGGACATCTACCGCGACGCGACCTCGTGGTCGCCATTCACCAGCAATGCCCACGCCCACGCCGCCGGACGCGCGCTGGCCGAACTGCACCGCGCCGCCGCCGGTCATAGCGCCGCGCCGCGCAGCACCACGTTGCTGGTCGGCAACTTCCGCCTGTTCGGCCAACCCGATCCCGTGGCCGCGCTGGCGCAGGATCTGCACTGCCGGCCTTCGCTGGCCGCCGCACTGCAGTCGCGTGATTGGCAAAAGGAACTGCGCCGCCATCTGCTGCCCTGGCATGCACGGGCCCAGCCGCACCTGCACGCGCTGCCGCCGGCGTTGTGGACGCATGGCGACTGGCACGCGTCCAATCTGCTGTGGCGGGGCGACGGCCCGCATGCGGAAGTCAGTGCGGTGTTCGACTTCGGCCTGGCCGATCGCAGCTTCGCGCTGTACGACCTGGCCACCGCGATCGAGCGAAACCTGATCCCGTGGCTGGACCTGGACGGCGGCGGCCGCGCCGTGGCCGAACTCGATCAGCTCGACGCGCTGCTGTACGGCTATGCCAGCGTGCTGCCGCTGGACGTGGCGCAGCTGCGCACCCTGGCCGCGCTGCTGCCGCTGGTGCACGCCGACTTCGCCCTCAGCGAGATCGAATATTTCGCCGGCATCACCGGCTCGCAGGAGAACGCCGACATCGCCTATGAGCGCTACCTGCTCGGCCATGCCGACTGGTTCGGCAGCGACGAAGGGCAGCACCTGCTGCGGCATCTGCAGCGCCTCGTCGAGGCCGCCGCATGAGCCTTTCGCCGTTGATCGATGCGCAGGCGCTGGCCGCTCGGCTCGACCAGCCCCGGCTGAGGGTACTGGACGCCACGGTCGAACTGCCGGCGCCACGCTTCGACGGCGACTATCGCCCCGCCAGCGGTGCCGAGGGCTGGCGCGCGGCGCATATTCCCGGCTCGCGCCACGCCGATCTGCTGCATGCGCTGGCCGATCCGCAGGCCCGCTACAGCTTTGCGCTGCCGCCCTGGCCGGCACTGGTCGCGACCCTGCAACACCTCGGCATCGGCGACGACAGCGCGGTAGTGATCTACGACCGCAGTGACGGTTTCTGGGCTGCGCGCCTGTGGTGGATGCTGCGCAGTATCGGCCTCCACGCGCAGGTGCTGGACGGCGGTTGGCGCAGCTGGCAAGCCGCCGGGCTGCCCGAGGCCGGCGGCGATGCGGTGCCGGCCGAAGCCGGCACGATCACGCCACGGCCGCAGCCCCGGCTATGGGCCGAGCAAGCGCAGATCCAGGCGGTGGTCGAAGGAAAGTCACCGGGCACGCTGGTCTGCGCGCTGTCGGCGCCGCTGTTCGCCGGCAGCGTGCCCACACGCTATGCGCGCCGCGGCCATATTCCCGGCAGCCACAATCTTCCGGCACGTGCGCTGTTCGATGCCGACGGCCGCTACCTGCCTCCCGCTGAACTGGCACGGCTATTGGCCCCGCTACGCGCGACCACGCCACGCCCGCTGCTGCTGTATTGCGGCGGCGGCATCAGCGCGGCCGCCGAGGCGCTCGCACTGACGCTGCTGGGCGAGACCAAGATCGCGATCTACGACGGTTCGCTGCAGGAATGGGCCGCCGACGCGACACTGCCGCTGACCACGATTCCGGCCGAAGCCGTTCCAGCCACGGCGGGCCCCGCCGGGACAACTTCGCGTAACGCTGACCGATGAACACCTGCCCCGGCGCGCCCACCGCTTCGGATATCGCACTCGGCCATCGCGCCGACGTTTTCCTTCCCTCCTGCACCCTATCGAGGTCCACCATGCCCCCCTTCCGTCCCTCCCTCGCGCCTCTGGCACTGGCCCTCGCATGGGTGCTCGCGG
>JAATFS010000444.1 GCA_015655035.1 Lysobacterales bacterium
ATAATTTAACGAACTTTTTACGCAGTGACTTGCAGCCGCAACGATACTGCCGCTTGCTTTAATCAGAACAGCCACACCGCCATGCGTGCACGTTTCTTCCAATTCGGCAGCGTTCGTCAATTGTTCGAGCCCCGCAAACCACGTCATCCGCTGGTACGCGTAGCGGCCGGGCTGGTGGGATTGGGCATCCTCGCGGTGCTGATTTTCTTCGGTGTGTTCGTGGGTGCGGCCATGATCCTGGTTGGCGTGACGTGGAAGCTGCTGAGCAAGTCGGGCAAGCGCTCGGCACCGGAGCAGGCGCGCGTGGTCGACGGTGAGTACCGCGTGGTGAGCAAGCCCGCGCTGCCGCTTTCGCGCTGACCGCAGCACTCGTTGTCGTCCCGCCGCATCGGCGGTTCCGCCGAACGCATGCTAGCCGCTAGACTGGCGCGTCACTTACGGAGGACGCGTGCATGCCCAACGATGTAATTCCCGCCACCGACATTCCCCGTATCCCGGTAGCGGGCGGCGGCACCTTCCCGGTCCACCGGATCTATTGCGTGGGTCGAAACTTTGCCGACCATGCACGTGAAATGGGCGCCACCGCGCCGACGTCGAAGGCCGACCGCGGCCAGCCCACGTTCTTCAGCAAGCCTGCCGATGCGATCGTGGTCGGGCACGGCGACGCCATCCCTTACCCGCCCGGCACTTCCGAACTGCACCATGAAGTGGAGTTGGTGGTGGCCCTGGGCAAGGATGCGCCGGCCGGCGTGCTGCCGGTCGATGCGGCCGAGTCGCTGATCTACGGCTATGGCGTTGGCCTCGACCTTACCCGCCGCGATCTGCAGGCCGTTGCCAAGGCCAAGGGCCTGCCATGGGACATCGCCAAGGGATTCGACCATTCGGCACCGGTGAGCGAGCTGGTGCATGCCGGTGAAGTCGGCGCGCTCGAAGCGCTCAACCTGTCGCTGGAAGTCAACGGCGAGGTCCGCCAGCAATCGCTGCTCGACCAGATGATCTGGAGCGTGCCCGAAATTCTGCACGAACTCTCCAAGCTGTACGCGCTGCGCGCCGGCGACCTGATCTTCATGGGCACCCCCGCCGGCGTCGCCAGCCTGCTGCCCGGCGACCGCTTCAGCGCGCGCCTGGAAAACGTCGCCGAGCGCCACGGCTTCATCGCCGGCTGAGCTTCACCACGATAGGATATGGCTCGCGGGAAGTGGCCCGCCGTCGTAATTAAGGAGTGCTATATGGGAATCATCAGCGAATTCAAAGAATTCGCAATGCGCGGCAGCGTCATCGACCTCGCCGTCGGTGTCGTGATCGGCGCCGCGTTCGGCAAGATCGTCACCGCGCTGGTCGAGAAGATCATCATGCCGCCGATCGGATTGCTGATCGGGGGAATCGACTTCTCGGCGTTGTCATGGACACTCAAGGAAGCCGCTGTCGATGCCGCCGGCAAGGACGTGCCGGCCGTGGTGATCGGCTACGGCGATTTCCTCAATACCCTGGTGCAATTCGTCATCGTTACTTTCGCCATTTTCCTGGTGGTCAAGATCATCAACCGCCTCAACCGCAAGCAGGCCGCCGCGCCGGCAGCGCCCGAGGCGCCCAGCGAAGAAGTGCTGCTGCTGCGCGATATCCGCGATTCGCTGAAAAAGTAAGCCGGCAGGCGCACTGATCGGCACGAAAGGATGACCTTTTGCACGCAGAAGAGAAGCCGCGCGCTGTTAAGCTCGCGGCTTCTCTTTTTCCGGAGCGCCTCCATGCGCCGCCTGGTTCTTGCCGTCACTGTCTCCGCCCTCCTCGCTTCCGCCTCCGTGTCCGCCGCCGGCATCACACGGATTCCGGACAAGACCCTGGCCACGGCAGCGCAGTTGCGCGAACAGGCGCTGGCCGACGACACCGGCTGGAAAGTCACCGAATCGCTGACCACGGAAATCGGACCTCGCATCGCCGGCAGCGAGGCCGATGCACGAGCGGTTGCCTGGGCCAAGGCCAAGTTCCAGTCGCTGGGCTTCGACAAGGTATGGACCGAACCGGTCACCTTCCCCAAATGGGAACGGCGCAACGAGCGCGCCGAAGTAGTGGGAGCGCATGCGCAACCATTGACCATCACCGCGTTGGGCGGCAGCCCCGGCGGCACGGTCGAGGGCGAGGTTGTGCGATTTGCCGACCTGGCCGCATTGCAGGCCGCGCCGCAAGGATCGCTGACCGGCAAGATCGCCTTCATCGACTACCAGATGATCAAGGCGCGCGACGGCAAGGACTACGGCAACGGCGGCGCGGTGCGCAGCAAGGGCCCGTCCGAGGCGATCCGCAAGGGCGCGGTCGCGTTCGTGATGCGCTCGGCCGGCACCGATTCGCATCGCGTGCCGCATACCGGCATCACCCGTTTCGATGAGGGCCTGACCCCGGTGCCTTCGGCCGCGCTGTCGGTTCCCGATGCCAACCAGCTCGCTCGCCTGGTCCAGCGTGGCACCACCCGGCTGCGGCTCGCATTGGACTGCGGCTGGGACAGCACGGCCACCTCTTACAACGTGATCGGCGAGATCACCGGGCGTAGCCAGCCCAAGCAGGTGGTGGTGATCGGCGGCCACCTGGATTCCTGGGACCTGGGTACCGGTGCAATCGACGATGCCGCCGGCGTGGGCATCAGCATGGCCGCCGGCCACCTGATCGGCCAGCTCAAGCAAGCACCCAAGCGCACCATCCGGGTGGTGGCCTTCGCCAACGAGGAACAGGGTCTGCACGGCGGCAAGGCCTATGCCGAGGCGCATGGCAACAACGCACAGGCGATGCAGCAGCACCAGATCGGTGCGGAGAGCGACTTCGGCGCTGGACGCATCTATGCCTTCAATACCGGATCGCCATCGCCGGAAAACTCGCGCGAGGCCACCCGGCAGATCGCCGAGGTGCTTGCGCCGCTGGGCATCGAATACCAGCCCGCAAAGGGCGGGCCCGGGCCGGACATCATGCCGATCGCGGCCAAGGGCGGTGCCTGGGCGTGGCTGGCACAGGACGGAACCGACTATTTCGACCTGCATCACACCGCCGACGACACCCTGGACAAGATCGATCCCAAGGCGCTGGCGCAGAACGTGGCCGCCTACGCAGTGTTCGCCTACCTGGCCGCCGAGGCCGACGGCGACTTCGGTAGCCAGCTCAAGGCGGTGGAGCCGCCGCAGGAATAAACCGCAACGCCTGTCGAACGAGACAGGGGCTGCCCAACGATCCGACGAACACGGAGCGACGATGGTCTCCAAACGGAAACGCCGCGCCAGCGGCGCGGCAACGCTGCTGGACGTGGCCAAGCACGCCGGCGTATCGCCGATGACCGCTTCGCGGGTGATCAACCATCACCCGCACGTCGGCCAGGAAATGCGCACGCGCGTGGAAGCCTCGGTACGCGCGCTGGAATATCGCCCCAACCTCGCCGGCCGTTCGCTGCGCACCGCCAACCTGGTCCGCATCGGCGTGCTCTACAGCAATCCGAGCGCGGCCTATCTCAATCAGTTCATGCTCGGCATCCTGGAACAGAGCAGCGTCGACGGCAGCCAGGTGCTGGTGGAAAAATGCGGCGCGATCCGCAGCCAGCGTGCGGCCACCGAGCGGCTGCTGGCGGCCGGCGTCGACGGTGTGATCCTGCCCCCGCCACTATGCGATTCGCGCCAGACCATCGCCGAACTCGACGCGCGCGCCATCCCGGTCGTGGCCGTGGCCACCGGTGCACCGATGCCGGAAGTGAACGCGGTGCGGATCGACGACTACCTGGGCGCCTGTGCCATGGTCCGCCATCTGATCGAGCTGGGGCACCGCCGCATCGGCTTCATCCTGGGCGATCCCAAGCACACGCCCAGCGCACTGCGCGCGAGTGGCTTTTTCGACACGATGGCTGCGGCCGGCCTGAAGGTATCGCCCGCACACGTGGCCGACGGCTTGTTCACCTATCGCTCCGGCCTGATCGCGGCACATACCCTGCTCGATGCCGGCAGCCGCCCCAGCGCGATCTTTTGCAGCAACGACGACATGGCCGCAGCCACGGTGGCGGTGGCGCATGGCCTGGGCCTGCGGATACCGGAAGATCTGTCGGTGGCGGGGTTCGACGACACTCCCGTCGCCACCACCATCTGGCCTGCGTTGACCACCATCCGCCAGCCGGTGACGGCCATGGGTCGTGCTGCGGTGACGCTGCTGACCGAAGCGATCCACCAGCGCCGCCAAGGGCAAACCGGCGGTCCGGTGCAGAAGATGATGAAGTACACCCTGGTCAAGCGTGGCTCGACCGCGCCGCCGGCACGATGAGGGTGCCCGCCCTGAGCTAGCGCCCAGACATTTGCGAATCACGGCCGCCGCTGCCCGGCGCCGCCTTTCTGAGTTAGGGTGATCGCCTCTGGGAGGAGAAAGAGTCATGCGCAATCCGTTCCGGACCGCCGTCGCGGCGGTCTGCGTTTCGTTGTTGCTGCCGTTTCCTGTAATGGCGGACGTACTGCAACTGCAGTCGCCAAACGCGCGCGCACAGATCGAGTTCGAACTACAGGATGGAGGAACCGCGCGCTACCGCGTGCGCTATCGCGACCAACTCGTCATCGACAGCTCCGCCCTGGGCCTGGATCTGGGCAACGCCGGCAAGCTGGGGCAAGGCCTGCATCTGCTCGGCAGCGAGCGCAGCGAACACGACCAGCGCTATCCCTTGCCGGTCGGAAAGCGCCGTGAAGCGCACGACCATTACCGGCAGTTGCGGGTTCGCCTGGCCGACGCCGACGGGCGCAAACTCGACGTGCTGATGCGTGCCTACGATGACGGCATCGCACTGCGTTATGTACTGCCCGATGCCGGGCAGCTACGTATCCGCAACGAACTGACCGAGTTCGCATTCCCGCGCGACTATCCGTGCTGGGCACTCAACCTGGGCCGGTTCGGCACCAGCCATGAAGGCGAATACGATCCGATCGCCGCGTCGCGCATTCGTCCGCACCATCTGCTGGAACTGCC
>JAATFS010000315.1 GCA_015655035.1 Lysobacterales bacterium
GCGTGTCGGCCAGCGACAATGCATCGAGCTTCTCGACGAACATCGGCACGTTCTTGTCGCCAAAAGTCTCGCCAATCTGCACCACCAGCTTGCGGCCACGGCGCAGGGCAGCGGTGCTGTCCGGATCGGCCTCGCGCCCTGCCTGCAGCCAGGGCGGGCTGGGGTGCCGCCGCCCGCGCGCATCGCTGCCCATGTTCGGCGCCCCGCCGAAACCGGCGATGCGTTCGGTGGTTACCGTCGACGAATTGCCATCCAGGTCGATCTGCAGGGTCGAACCGATGAACATGTCGCAGGCATACAGGCCCGCCACCTGGCAGAACGCGCGATTGGAGCGCAGCGAACCATCGGCGCCGGTGAAATAGATATCCGGCCGGGCGCGGATGTACTCGTCCATGCCCACTTCCGAGCCGAATGAATGGATCTGCTGCACCCAGCCCGACTCGATGGCCGGGATCATCGTTGGATGTGGATTGAGCGCGAAGTGACTGGCCACCTTGCCCTTCAAGCCGAGATGCTCGCCATAGGTGGGCAGCAGCAGTTCGATGGCCGCGGTATTGAAGCCGATGCCGTGGTTGAGTCGCTGCACCTGATAGGGAAGATAAATGCCCTTGATCGCCAGCATCGCGGTAAGTATCTGCGTTTCGGTGATGCCGGCCGGATCGCGGGTGAACAGCGGCTCCACATAGAAAGGCTTGCCGCTTTCGACCACGAAGTGGACCTGGTCGCCCGGGATATCCACACGCGGCAAGGTGTCCACGATCTCGTTGACCTGCGCAATCACCACGCCGTCCTTGAAGCTCGTCGCCTCCACCACGGTAGGCGTATCTTCTGTGTTCGGGCCGGTATACAGGTTGCCGTTGCGATCGGCGCTGACCGCCGCGATCAACGCCACGCGCGGCGTCAGGTCGATGAAATAGCGGGCGAACAGTTCCAGGTAGGTATGCACTGCTCCCAACTCGATCTTGCCACCGAACAGCATCCTTGCGATGCGTTGCGACTGCGGCCCCGAATACGCGTAGTCGAGCCGCTTGGCGATGCCGCTCTCGAACACATCCAGATGCTCGGGCAATACCACCCCCGATTGCACCATGTGCAGATCGTGCAACTTGCTGCTGTCGGCCGCCGCAAGCGCTGCGGCCAGCACGTCCGCCTGTTTCTGGTTATCGCCCTCGAGGCAGACCCGATCGCCCGGCCTTATCACCGCTTCGAGCAAAGCGGTAGCGTCGGCTACATCCACTCGCTTGCCTTTGGCATAACGCGATCCAGCCTCGATACGTTCGTCGCGCTCGCGCCTGCCGTTGTCCCAACCCGTCATCAGATAGTCTCCGATCCGCATGGATCCATAGCGGCGCATTTCATTGGCGCGGCGGTGGATAGACCTACGATACTAAGCGCGGACCTGGACCGCGATTCATGAAATTATCGCGGCCAATTCATAAGGATCTCTAATGCGCGAAATTCCGAACCACCTGCTGCGCAGTTTCGTGGCGGTGGTGCAGACTGAAAGCTTCACCGGCGCTGCCGATCGCGTGTTCCTGTCGCAGTCTGCGGTCAGCCAGCACATCCGGCGGCTGGAACAGCTGCTGGGCGAGTCGTTGTTCGAGCGCGATACTCGCAAACTGCGATTGACCAGCCACGGCGAGGCATTGCACGGCTATGCCGTGCGCATTCTCGACCTGGTCGACGAAGCCGTGACCGCGATTGCCGGACCGCCGTTGAACGGGGTCGTGCGCCTGGGAATGTCCGAAGATTTCACCCTCACCCACCTGACCTCCGTGCTGGCCGGTTTCTCGCAACGCCATCCCGGCATCGAGCTGGAGATCACCATCGGGATGAGCGGCGACCTGTTCGCCGAACTCGACGAAGGACGGCATGACCTGGTGTTTGCCAAGCGCCTGGCCGGCAGTCGACGTGGCCGCGTGGTCCGGACCGAGACGCTGTACTGGTGCGCCAGCCCTGATTCGCTCATCAGCGGCGACGAAGCGGTACTGCCGCTGGCACTGCACCCGGAACCCAGCGTCACCCGCACACGCGTGCTGGAAGTGCTGAAAGCGGCAAATCGACCCTACAAGATCACCATCACCAGCCGCAGCATTGCCGCGCTGCGGGCTTCGGTGATCGCCGGCCTCGGGATCAGCGCATTCGCCGAATCCGCCATTCCCGAAGCGCTGCTCCGGCTCCATGCCGAGCTGCCGCCCCTTGGAGAGTTGGAATACGTCATAGATCGGCCGAACAACGCCTCACCCGCGGTACTGGCCCTGGACGCCATCCTGGTGGAAGCAACCGCAACACTCTGACCGGCCGGCACCGCGCGGCGAATCCCGGCCGCGCGCAGTGCAGGCATCAAGGTCCGGCGGTGATCCCGGCCAGGCGTAGCGCCTCGGCCCAGATGCGGTAGCCGGCCTCGCTGGGATGGGTGCCGTCGGGCATCAACGCCTCCGGCAACGCGCCATCGGGTTGCAGCAGTTGCGGGCCTATGTCGAGCAGACGCACCGCGGCATCGCTTGCGAAGCGTGCGGCCAGCAGCCGGTTGGTTTCGGCGATCGGCGCACGCAACCCGTCGTCGGCGCGATGGCCGCGCGGCATCACCGCCATCAGGATCACCTTGCTCTGCGGCAGCCGCTGGCGCACCTCGGCCACCACCGCCTCCACGCCCTGCGCGACCTCGGCCGGCGTGTTGGCGCGCGCATGCTCGGTGCCGGTCAGGTTGTTGGTGCCGACATGGATCACCACCCACTGCGGCGCCAGGCCGTCGAGTTCGCCCTGACGGATGCGCCAGAGCACATTCTGGGTGCGATCCCAGCCAAACCCCAGGTTCAACACTGGACGCTTGCCATACAGCCACTGCCACGACGCCGTGCCGCTGGCACGCGTGGCCTGGGGCGGACCGTCCCAGAAGTGGGTGATCGAATCGCCGATCATCACCACTTGCGGCGACGACCGGCGCGCGGCGTCGAGCGCAGCGCGATGCCGGCCATACCAATCGTAGGAATCCTGTTCCAACCACTGCACCGGGATGAGCGCGGTATTGAAACCCGTGCCCAACTGCGCCATCGGCTGTACGGGCGGCTGGCCCAGCAACCGCGCCAGGGTCGGCTCGATCGCCTCGGCCAGTATCCGCTGGCCCTGCGTATCCGGATGCAGCGCGCCGGCCGGCGGAGTGAAGCGCGTGTCGTAGAAACGCGTGGTATCCAGCCGGCCGTCACGCAGGAAGATCGAGCCTACGTCGAGATAGGTCACACGCGGATTGTCGCCATAGCGCACCGCCAGGTAGCGGTTGACCTCGGCGTCGCGCCGGCTTTTCTCGGCCGACAGATCGCTGGGCAGTAGCCCGAGCAACAGAATGTGGGTCGTGGGCAGGCGCTGCTCCAGCGCGGCCACCACCGCATCGATGCCCAGTTGGGTCTGCTCGGCGGTTTGCTGCAGCCAACCGGTATTGTTGGTGCCGATCAATACCACCGCGACCTTTGGATGCAGCCCGTCCACCTCGCCATGCGCCAATCGCCACAGCACGTGCTGGGTGCCATCGCCGCTGAAGCCGAGATTGAGCGCGCCCCGGGAACCGTAGAAAGCCTGCCAGGTCGGCAGGAAATCTTCGTCGGGCTGCTTGGCCTTCTCGTAGTTGTGGGTGATCGAATCGCCGATCAGCAGCACAGGCGCGTCCGGATGCGCGCGGACCTGTTCCAGTACCGCCTGGTGGCGTTGTGCCCACCAGGCGGTGCCGAGCCGGTCGGCCGGGGACGTCGAAGCCGGTGCCTCGGCATGGAGGCACCCGCCCACCCCGAACAACAACGCCAGCACCAGTAAAACAGAGACATGAAACCTGCGCTGCAACATCGACATCGGCTACCGCCCCGCAACGATGGACCAGCGCCCGATTCTGCGCAGGCCATGCCTGCTCCACAAGCCGTACCATTGGCCGTCGGTACGTCGCCATCAAATGCTTGACAGCGCGCCGCTCCACCGGCAGAATTCCGGTCCTGAGTCGCCCAGGTGGCGGAATTGGTAGACGCACTAGCTTCAGGTGCTAGCGGGGGCAACTTCGTGGAGGTTCGAGTCCTCTCCTGGGCACCACGACTCAAACAAGAAACCCGCGCAAGCGGGTTTTTTCGTATCTGCTGTTTCGACGCGCCGTGAGCATCCACCGGCCCGGTCGACCGGCGAAGGCCGATCGACCGGAAGATGCCTCACCTCAATGTCCGCCGGCGGCAGCGGCGCCCGCGCCTGCGCCGAACGGCGGCTTGGCCAGCCACAGCAGCAAGATGATGGCCAGGAATATCCACCCCAGCATGTAGAAGATGTCGTTGAAGCCCATCTGCGATGCCTGGTGGTTGATCATGTTGTTGATCGCGGCGGCGCCGTGCTGCAGATCGCCCTGCCCCATCGCGGTCACCTGCTCCTGCATGCCCGGCTGGTAGACGGACACGTGCTCGGTGAGATGCGCGTGATGCACCTGGCTGCGGCGCGCCCACAGATACGTCGTCAACGATGCCGCGAAGCTGCCACCCAGCGTGCGCAGGAAGGTGGCGAGGCCCGAGCCGGCGGCAATCTCACGGCCATCCAGGTCCGACAGCAATATCTGCAGCACCGGCATGAAGAACAGCGCCACGCCCACGCCCATCAGCAACTGCACCGTCGCCACATGCTGGAAATCGACCTGCAGATTGAAGTCCGACCGCATGAAACTGGTGAATGACAGGAACACGAAGGCGATGCTGGCCAGCATGCGCAGGTCGAATCGCAGCGCGTACTTGCCCACGAACGGAGTGAGGATCACCGGCAGGATACCGATCGGTGCGGTCGCCAGCCCCGCCCAGATCGCGGTGTAGCCCATGTCGCGTTGCAGCCACTGCGGGATCAGCAGGCTGACGCTGAAGAACGCCGCATAGGCCACAACCATCGCCAGGGTACCCGCGCGGAAATTGCGGTGGCGGAATAGCTTCAGGTCGACTATCGGATCCTTGTCGGTCAGTTCCCAGATCACGAACACCACCAGCGCGACTGCGGCGACGCAGGCCAGCACGATGATCTTGTCCGAACTGAACCAGTCCTCGTCGTTGCCCAGGTCCAGCACCAACTGCAACGCACCCACGCCGATCACCAGCAGGATCAGGCCGATATAGTCCATCTTCGGCCGCTCCAGCTGCTCGGGACGCTCGCGCAACTGCGAGCCGACGATGGAACTGGCGATGATGCCCAGCGGCACGTTGATCAGGAAGATCCATTCCCAACTGTAGTTATCGGTGATCCAGCCACCCAGAATCGGGCCGGCGATCGGCGCCACCACAGTGATCATCGCCAGCAACGCCAGCGCCTGACCGCGTTTTTCGCGCGGATAGATCGACACCAGCAGACTCTGCGTGATCGGATACATCGGCCCGGCCACGAACCCCTGCAGCGCGCGCGACACCACCAGCATGCCCATGCTCTGCGCCAGCCCGCACAACAGCGAGGCGATCGTGAACGCCAGCGTGGACCACACGAACAACTTGGTCTCGCCGAAGCGGCGGCTGAGCCAGCCGGTCAACGGCAGCGCGATCGCGGTACTGACCGCGAACGAAGTGATGACCCAGGTCGCCTGCTGCGAACTGGCGCCAAGGTTGCCGGCAATGGTGGGCAGCGAGACGTTGGCGATGGTGGTGTCGAGCACCTGCATGAACGAGGCCATCGCCAGGCCGACTGTGCACAGCGCGACGCTGGCCGGCCTGAAGCCGGCCGCGGGCGCGGCGGGAGCTTGTGCGGACATGGCCGGGCTCAGCTCGCGCGGGCCTGCGGCGGCAGGTTTGCCTGGATGATGCGGTGGATGTCCGCGTCAGCCTCCTGCAACTGCCTGGCATAGACATCGGTGGCGAACAACGCGCCCTTGGCGAACTGGGTCGGCAGTACGCTGCCCTTCTGGTCGTGCAGATTGACCTCGGCCTTCATCGATAACCCGATCCGCAATGGATTGTCGGCCAGCTGCTTTGCATCCACCTCGATACGCACCGGCACGCGCTGCACGATCTTGATCCAGTTGCCGCTGGCGTTCTGTGCCGGCAGCAGCGAGAACGCGCTGCCCGTCCCCAGCCCCAGGCTCTCGACGTGGCCGGTGTAGCTCACGCCGCCGCCGTACAGGTCCGAACGCAACTCCACTTCCTGGCCCAGGCGCATATGCTTGAGCTGGGTTTCCTTGAAATTGGCCTCGACCCACACCTGCTCCAGCGGCACCACCGCCATCAGCGCGGCCCCCGGCTGTACGCGCTGGCCGACCTGCACCGCGCGCCGTGCGACATAGCCGGACACTGGCGCCAGGATCGCGCTGCGCGCATTGTTGAGATAGGCCTGTCGCAGCTGCGCGGCGGCGGCCTGCACGTCCGGCTGGGTATCCACCACGGTGTCGTCGACCAGCGCGCGGCTGCGCTCGAACTGTTCACGCGAACCGCTGACGGCGGCTTCGGCAGCGGCCAATTCGTCACCGGCATGCGCCAGTTCCTCGCTGGAGATGGCGCCGCTGGCAGCCAGATCCTTGCGCCGGGCGAAATCCGCGCGCGCACGCTGCAACGTCACCTGCCGCGAGGAAAGATCTGCCTGCGCCCCCTCTACGCTGCGGTACAGCCCGCGCACCTGGCGCACCGTCTTGGCAAGGTTGGCCTCGGCCTGCTGCAACGCGACCTGGGTATCGGCCGGGTCCAGTTGCACCAGCAACTGGCCGCGCTCCACGCGCATGCCGTCTTCGGCGCCGATGCTGACCACGGTGCCCCCCACCAATGGGGTGATCTGCACCTGGTTGCCCTGCACATAGGCATCGTCGGTCTCTTCGTGCCAGCGACCGACCGCGACGTACCACACCACCAGCGCGATCAAGACCAGGACCACCAGCACCGCGAAGATTCTCAGCAGCAGGCCGCGGCGGCTCGGTGCAGTAGCGGCGGGGGAAACGGAATTAGCAGATTGACTCATGGGACGGGCTCTCAGGAATGCGTGGATTCGGGGGCGGTGGTGGTTGCGGCGGACGCGGCAGCGGGAGCGAACCCGCCGCCCAGCGCCCGGCGCAGCTTCACCGACGCAAGCAACTGCTGCGATTGCAGCGTGGCCATGCGCTCGCGTGCCGCCAGCAATTGCTGTTCGACACTCAATACTTCAAGAAAGCTGCCGATGCCGGCGCGATAGCGCTGCTGCGCCAGGTCGAAGGCGGCGTCGGCGGTCCGCAATGCCTCGTCCTGCGAATGCGTCTGCTCATCCAGCGAGCGCATCGCGTTGACCTGGTCGGCCACCTCACGCAGCGCATCGAGCACTTTCTGGTTGTAGTCGGCCACGGCCAGGTCGTACTCCGCGTCGCGCGCCGCCAGGTTGGCTCGCAACGCACCTCCGTCGAAGATCGGCAGGCTCAGTGCCGGCGCCACCACACCGAACACCGAGGCGTTCTTGAACAGCTGGCCGACGTCCTTGTTGACCACTCCCCCCAACGCCGTCAGGTTGAGACTCGGATAGAACTGGGTCTTGGCCGAGGTGATCTCCTTGCCGGCCGCCTCCACCCGCCAGCGCGCGGCCACCACGTCCGGGCGATGGCCGAGCAGTTCAGCCGGCAGGACGCTCGGCAATTGCAGCGCCAGCGGGTTGCCCAACGCCGGCCGGGTGATGCGCAGCCCGCGATCCGGCCCCTGCCCGACCAATGCCGCCAGCGCGGTCTGAGCGTCGTCGATCTGCAATTGCGCCGACTGCAGCTGCTGCCGCGCGGCCGGCACCCGGCTCTCCGCCTGGCGCACCTGCAAGTCGCTGTCGATCCCGGCACTACGGCGCTGCCGGGTCAGATCCAGGGTTTTCTGCGATCGCGTCAACTCATCGCTTGCCACCTCATGCAGGCTCCACGCATAGGACAGCTGCGCGTAGGCTTCGGCGATCGCCGAAGACAAGGTCAGCCGCGCGGCCTGGGCGTCGACGTCGGAGGCATGCAGTTGGTCCACCGCCGCTTCCCAGGCGGCGCGCTTGCCTCCCCACAGATCGAATCCATAGCTGAAATCCAGCACCAGTTGGGAGCTGCCGGCGTAGCTGCCACCGAGTTCGTCGCCCACCATCGATTCGGGCAATCGCAGGCCGGTGTAGCCACCGGACACCGACAGGCTGGGCTTGCGCTTGGCATCGACCACGCCGACCTGGGCCTTCGCCTGGCGCAGACGCGCTTGCGCGGCAGCCAGGCTGGGGCTGCTGTTCAGGCCTTCGGCAATAAGTGCGTCCAGTTGCGGATCGGCCAGCGCGCGCCAC
>JAATFS010000031.1 GCA_015655035.1 Lysobacterales bacterium
GCCGGCAATCAGGCCGGCTTCGCGCAACTGCCAGAACAACCGCGTCAGACCGATCGAGATGCCCACGCCAGGCAGCTTGGACTTGGTGTAATGGCTGGCCAGGTCCTCGTAGCGCCCGCCCGAGCAGATCGAGCCGATCTGTGGATGATCGGTGAGCACGGTCTCGTAGACGCTGCCGGTGTAGTAGTCCAGGCCGCGTGCAATCGAGAAATTCAGGCGGTAGGCGCTTTCCGGTACGCCCAGCGCCTTCACCAGCTCAAGCACCTCGCGCAACTCGGCCACGCCTTGCCGCAGGACTTCGCTGTCGGCGGCACTGGTGGCCAGTGCGTCCAGATGCGCCAGTGCATCGGCGTGCCCGTTCGAGCGCACCGCGACGAAAGCCAGGATCCGCTCGACCTGCTCGGCCGGGATCCCGAATCCCTCCCCGACCAGCGTCTCGCGCACATAGTCCACGCCGCGCTTGTCCAGCTTGTCGACCTCGCGCAGCACGGCCAGCTGACGCTCGCCCTCGGCCACGCCCAGGCTTTCGAAGAAGCCCCGCAGCAGCTTGCGATTGTTGAGCTGCACCGCGAAATCGCCGATCCCCAGTTCCGAGAACACGGCGTGGATCACCGCCAGCACCTCGGCGTCGTAGCGGATATTGAGCGAATCCTTGCCGATCACGTCGATGTCGCACTGATAGAACTCGCGGAAGCGGCCACGCTGCGCACGTTCGCCGCGATAGACCCGCTGCATCTGGTAGCGCCGGAACGGGAAGGTCAGCTCGTGCTCGTGCTCGGCTACGTAGCGTGCCAGCGGCACGGTCAGGTCGAAGCGCAGCGCCAGTTCCGGCAAGCCGCCCTCGCCGCGCTCGTCGGCGGCGGCATTGGCCAGCGCACCGGTGGACTGCACGAAATAGACCTGGCGCTCGGTCTCGCCGCCGGACTTGGTCAACAACACGTCCGACAGCTCGAACACCGGCGTTTCCACCGGCAGGAACCCGAACCGCTCGTAGTTGCGGCGGATGACGTCCAGCATGCGCTGAAACGCAATCTGCTCGCGCGGCAGCAATTCCATGATGCCGGGCGGCGTACGGGGCTTGATCACGAGCGAGACTCCTGCGAATCGGTGGGGATGAGAAGCTCAATTCTACCGGTAGCCGGCCGATCTTGATCGTATGACGTATAATTCAGCCTCCCCTGCCTTGGCTCCCACCATGTATCGGCAGCTCTCAGAATCACCTTCTTCCGGTGCGGATTCGACGTTCGGCGCGAGTGCGCCAACGCTGGATTGCGCGCACTGCGAAGTTCGTGGCCGGGCCATCTGTTCGGGCCTGTCTTATAACGAGATGAGCGCGCTGGATGAAGTCACCAGTTCGCAGCCCTACCCCGCTGGCGCGACCGTCGTGCGTATCGGCGAGAACCGTCAATACGTCTATACCCTGACCTCCGGCGCCATGCGCCTGGTCCGCACCCTGGCCGATGGTCGGCGCCAGTTCACCGGTTTCGTATTGCCCGGCGACTATGTCGGGCTAACCGGCACCCCCAAGCATCGCCACGATATCGAGGCAATCGTCGACAGTCGCATCTGCCGCACCTCGACCGCGCACATGCGCCAGTTGCGCGAGCGCTACCCGCAGCTGGAACGCAAACTGTTGCAACGCACCTGCATGGAGTTGGCCGCCAGCCAGGACAACGGACTATTGCTGGCTCGCTTGCAACCCAGCGAACGACTGGCCAATTTCCTGTTACGCCTGGCCGCGCGCTCGACCGAGCCCGGCGCGCCCGGCGAGACCGTGGCGCTGCCGATGGGGCGCAGCGATATCGCCGATCACCTCGGCCTGACCATGGAAACGGTCAGCCGCACCTTTACCAAACTCAAGCAGCAGCAATTGATCGCCTTGCCGCAATTGCATCTGGTCCAGATCCTGGACTATCCCGGGCTGCGGCAACTGGCCGGCGACGAGCTGTAGCCTTCGGCGCACTCAATGCCCACTGGTGGAGGCCAGCGCGGCGGCCTCCGGACATCCCGCATCCAGCAACCGCGATTGTTTCAACCACCGGTTGTCCGGGTAGTACGCAAACACGAATGAGCC
>JAATFS010000135.1 GCA_015655035.1 Lysobacterales bacterium
GCAGCGAACAGGCGCGGCTTGCCGTTGACGCTGACCTGGCCACCGGCCACATTCAATTGCACGATCCGGCTGATCCCCCCCAAGGTATTGAGGAACTGCGCGGGCGGGTTGACCTGGAACGGCCGCACCGCCAGCGCCAGCATGAAATCGCGCGGCTGTTTGTCCGTATTGCGCAGTTGGTACCGGGCCACCAACTGTGACTGCGCGGGGGTGCCTTGCACGAACGAGGTCACCCGCAGGTTGAGCGCATCGTGATGCCATTCCACGCTGGGAATGGGCAGGTAGTTGTCCTGCAGGCTCTGTTCGGTGCTGACATCGGCCCAGCGCAACAGCTTGCCGTCGAACACCACGAATGGCTCGATGCTGAAACCCGCCTTGGCCACTTCCAATGCGCCGTCCTCGCCGATCAGGGCCTGCTCGGTACCGCCATCGAGGCCGATGATCGTCCAGTACGGCTGCTCGCCGGAAAATCCCCGTGGGAAGTCGCCGCGCGGCTGCCGTTTGGCTATCGATTCGATGAAGGTATTCGGCGTGGCCGCGAACGCGAGCGGCTCCAATGCGATGTCCTTGATGCCGTAGCGCCAGTTGGGACCATTCTTCAAATCGAAGCGCAGATAACGCGCCTCGGTGTCCGGCAGAGCCAGCCAGTCGGTGCCGCCCGCGCCGGCCACCACGTTGCGCAGGTCGCGCCAGCGACGGCCGTCCGACGAGGCGCGGACACTGTACTGCGACGCCTCCAGGCCAGGCACCCAGTTCACCACCGCACCACCGAATTCCCGGATCTTGCCCAGGTCCAGCGTCACCGTCTGTTGCTTCACCGCCGCGCTGAGCCAGAAGTTGTCCAGCTTGCCGTCGGCCACTCGCTGTTCGAGTGCTGGCGCGGTATCGGCGATCACCTTGGCCCGCAATGGCGAAGTATCTTCTGGCGGCAGTGGCTTCATCGCCAAGCGGTCCAGACACACCGAACCTTTGCCGCCAACCTTGTTGTAAATGGTGAATTCGACCTCGGCGCTTGCACGCAGCTGCTTGTCGGAACTCGGTCCCCAGGCCTTTTCGACATGGCGTTTACGGTAGTTGAACGTGGTCCAGTTCTTCGGAAACGAAAATCCTGGGCGATTGACCCACCAGACGTTGTCGCCGCTGGAATCGATCAGCTTGAGCTGAAGATCGTTGCCGGGGGAGTCGCCACGGATCGCGAACGACAGCTGGTAATTCTCCGGATACTGGATCGGCAATGCCCGGCGGATGCCGGCATAGCCCGATACGCCATTGAAATCGTAATCCAGGCACAGGGCGTGACCGCCGCCGGGAGCGGCGACCGATCGCAGCGAGCCGCTGACCTGGTTGGACACCTCCACCCGCCAAGCCGACGCGTCGTTGAATCCATCCAGTACCCGGCTCTCCGGCTCCGCCGCGTGTGCGCCGGAAACACCCATCGCGGCCAGCAATACAAGGACGATCGACCTCACCCCTTCACACTCCCCAGAAGCAGACCTTGAATGTAATAGCGCTGCAGCAGCAGGAACAACAGCAATACCGGAATTATCGTCACCACCGCGCCGGCCATCATCAATTCCACATCCATGACGTGCTCGCGCGACAGCGACGCCAGCGCCACCGGCAAGGTGTAGTGCTCCTGATCGGTCAACACGATCAACGGCCACATGAAGTCGTTCCAGGCCGCCATGAAGGTGAAGATGGTCAGGGTGACCAGTACCGGCTTGAGCATGGGCAGCACGATCTGGAAGAAGATGCGCAGCTCGCCCGCACCATCGATGCGCGCCGCTTCCAGCAGTTCGTCGGGAATGCTGCGAGCGTACTGGCGGACCAGGAAGATGCCGAATACCGTGGCCAGCGCCGGCACGATCACGCCGCCGAAGCTGTTGACCAGATGCAACTGCTTCATCAGCAGGAACAACGGCAGCATCGCCACCTGCGCCGGAATCACCAGCGCCGCCAGCAGGACCTGGAAGATCCGCTCCTTTCCGACAAAACGCAGCTTGGCGAAGGCATAGCCGGCCATGGTATTGATCAACAACGAGCCCAGCGTGATTGCCAACGACACCAGCAAGCTGTTGGCGAAGTTGGTAGTCATGCCGGTGCGCGCGAGCAATTCATGATAGTTCGCAGTGGTCACGCCGGGCGGCAGCAATGGCGGCGGGAAGCGGCTGGCCGCGCCGGCCGGCATGAACGAGACCGAAACCATCCACAACAACGGCGCCAGGCTGACCACGGCCAACAGCAGCAAACCGCCATTGACCATCACCGCGTTCCAGCGCGACTCGCCGACATCCCGGCTCATACCAGCCCCTTCTTGCGCCCCAGGCGCAGCATTACCGTGGTTACCGCCAGGATGATCAGGAACAGCAGGAACGCCACCGCCGACGCGCGACCGAGGTTCCACCACTTGAAGCCTTCCTCGAACATGAAGTACAGCACGCTGACCGTGCTTTGCAGCGGATCGCCGCGCGTGATCACATAGGGTTCGGCGAACAGCTGGAAATAGCCGGAGATGGTGATGACGCCGACCACCATCAACACCGGCCCCAGCATCGGCAAGGTGATGTGCAGGAACTGCTGCCGCTTCGATGCGCCATCGATGCGAGCCGCTTCATACAGGTCCTGCGGAATGGCCTGCAAGCCAGCGATGAAGATCACCATGTTGTAGCCGAAGTTCTTCCACACCGCGAACAAGATGATCATCGGCATGGTCCAGCGCGGGTCGCCCAGCCAGTCGATCGGCGCGATGCCCAGATGCCCCAGCGACCAATTCACCAACCCGTAGCTGGTATGGAACAGATAGCGCCAGATCACCGCCACCGCGACCAGCGTGGTTACCACCGGTGCGAACAAGGCCGTGCGGAACAGCGCCTTGAAGCGCGCGCTTTTGGCGTTGAGCAGCAAGGCGGCGCCGAGCGACACCAGAATCGACAGCGGCACGCCGAGCAGCACGAAATAGGTCGTGTTCCACAACGACTTCCAGAACAACGGCGTCTGCAGCAGATCGAGGTAGTTGCCCAGCCCGACGAAGCGCAGATGGCTGCTGTCGGCCAATGCATACAGGTCGAAGTCGGTCACGCTGAGCACCAGCGCCGCCAAGACCGGCACCCCGAAGAACATGCCGATCACCAACAAGGCGGGGCCGGCGAAGATCCAGCCGGCCAGCGCGCCGCGCTTCATTGCACACCCCCATTGCCCGGTTTCGTAGCCACAGGTACCGCATGCTCCTGCCGATAGATCCAGCGGCGCTTGGCCAGGATCTCATCGACCCGCTTGTCCAGTTCCTGCACCGCATGCTCCTGGCTTTCGCCGCCACGAACCACGCGCTCGGTCACCAAGCGCATCTCCTGCACGATTCGCTCCCACTCCAGCACTTTCGGCGTGGGCTTCACCCGCTCCAACTGGTCGGCGAAGGCATGCGCCAGCTCGTCGTTGGCCAGCGACGGATACTTCCAGGTGCTGCGACGTGGCGGCAGGTCGCCGATGACGGCGTGGAAGCGCGCCTGTACTTCGGGCCGCGACAGGTAGTCGATCAGCTTCCAGGCAGCCGGCTTGTGCTCGGAGGCCTTGAGGATCACCAGGCTGGAGCCGCCAGCGATTCCCGCCCCTGGCCCATTCGGTCCCGGCAACGGCGCCGTGCCCCACTTGCCGGCCATGTCCGCGGGCTGGCGCATCCGGAACTCGCGCACGTTCCAGGGGCCGGACAGGTAGAACGCGTAGTAACCGTTGAAGAACTCGTACCAGACATTGGATATCTGGGTCTCGGAGACTTTTGGCGCCCAGCCCTTCTGATAAATGTTGTCGTAGAACGCCAATGCCTTGCGGAAGCCCGGGCTGCGGAAATTGCCGTAGTTGTCGTGCTCGCGCAGCAACGGATCGTCCTGCTGCAGCGCGAACGACAATTGCTGCTCGAACTCGTTGAGCGGCATCAGGATCGCATAGCGCTCGGGCCCCACGTGGCGCTTGATCGCCGCTAATACCTGTTCCATCTCGGCCCAGGTCTTGGGCATCTCGGTGTAGCCCGCCGCTCGCAGGATGTCCTTGCGATAGAACAGCAGGCGCGTGTCCACGTACCACGGAATACCGTACAGCGTCCCGTCGACGACATTGGTGTCCCACACCCCCGGGAAGTAATCCTGTGGATCGACCACGCTTGATCGCGCCACATAAGACTGCAACGGCTCCAGCGCATCCAGCAGCGCCAATTCAGGCAGCCAGGTGTTGCCGAGCTGGCACACGTCGGGAAGACCATCGGCGGCGAAGGCGGTCAGCAGCTTTTCGTGCGCGGCAGTCATCGGGATGTTCTGGACATCGACGTCGATGCCCGGGTTCTCCTTTTCGAAGTCGGCGACCAGTTCGGCCACCACCTCCGCTTCCTTGCCCATCGCCCAGAAACGCAGGGTCTCGCGCGCGGGCGAGCGATCGCACCCCGCTGCCCCCAGGACGAGCGCGGTCAACAGCATGAGTCTCGTAAGTCGCACGGATTACTCGGCTTTGTGATGTTGCGACGAATTCTCTTGCACTTCGGCGGCGGCGGCGCGGGATTCGGCGATGCCGAGGGAACGGGCCGCAGCAGCCTGCTCATCCTTTTGCGGCGCCGGTTGGGCCTCGCCCTCCGGCGTGAGCCAGCCACCGGTGAAGCCGGCGCGTTCCAGCCCGGAACGGATGTACTTGTTCTTCTTCATCACGTTCCAGACGAATTCGTTGCGGTAGTTGGCGATCATCGTCAGGATCGGCCCCTGGTCGATGGCGATGTAGTCGCTCGATACCCAGCCGCGATCCCCTACCAAGCGGCCGGTCTTCAGCGGAATGTCGTAATTGAAGCTCGGGTTGAACGAATCCAGGAAGCCGTAGCTGGAGTACAGGAAGTCACCGTAGCGCTTGTGCATCTCCTCGGTCGCCGGGATCACCACTTCTGGTGCGAACACCAGCGAAGCGATCGCTGCGGTCGGCGCGATCGTACCGTCGTCGAAATTCTCGCGCAGTCCCGCCCCCCGCGACGAGTAATGGCGGAACTGGCGCTGCTCACCGCGGTATTCCTGCGAGGTGTTTTGCGGACCGTCGCTGGCGGTGAGGCCCCAGACGTTCTCGCCGTAGTCCTTCCACCTCATCGGATTGTCGATCGCATAGTCGCGCTGGGCCAGCACCGCGCGGCGGCTGTTGAGGAAGTAATCGACGCCGCGCTCGCGCATGTATTGGTCCTGCAGATCGCGAAAATCGATCCAGACATGGCTGTACTGGTGTCCGAACAAGGGACCGAAGGACAGGTATTCCTGGCCCTGGTAGACGCCCCAGTCGTTGTTGTAGGTTCGGCTCCAGACGGTCCACGCATCCGGTTCGACGGCATGGGTCGGCGAGCCCAATGCCAGCACATAAAGCATCATCGCCTCGTTGTAACCCATCCAGTCGTGGTCGATGAAGCCACTTTCCGGGAACCAACCCATCGAGATCAGCGGCTTGCGCTGCTGCAGCCAGGTCCAGTCCACGCGCCTGTAGAGCGTATCGGCGATCTGGAGGATTTCCTTCTCGCGCGCGTCGTCGCCATCGTAATAGGACTGGGCGAACAGCACTCCCATCATCAGCAGGGCGGTATCGACGCTGGACAGCTCTACCCAGCTGTCGTAGCGGTTGCCCTTCTGCATGTCGAGAAAGTGGTAGTAGAAGCCCTTGTAGCCGGCCCTGCCGGTACGCTGCGGCCCCATCCGGATGTCGCGAAAGAACTTCAAGGTGGTCAGCGTGCGATCGATCGCCTGATTGCGGCTGACCCAGCCGTTCTCGATGCCGATCGGGTACGCGGTCAACGCGAAGCCGACCGAGGCCACGCTGGCGAAGGGTCGCGACGGAAAGCGATCGGGGGTGAGCCCGTTGCTTTCGTTGGTGGTATCCCAGAAGAACTGGAAGGTGCGCCGCTCGATGTCGGAAAACAGCGGCGGCAGCTCCGGCTTGAGCGGTTTAGGAGGCAATACCGCCTCTACCAGGATCACTTCGACCGGTTTTTTTTCCTGCACTTTCGGTTCATCCGCCTTTTTGCAGGAAGCTACTGCCAGCGCACCCACCAGCAATGGAATCATCAGCCAACGCGAAGAAGTTCCCCTGTTCATCTGGTCCCAATCCATGTAATCGATTACATCCGCCGTCCAAAATTAACCTATCTGCCGGCCAAGTTCGACCGCCCCGGGCTCCCGGGGCGGTCGTCGTGTCCTACCAGTTCAGGCCGAATGACAGCCTGAACGTGCGCATCGGCGACGCCAGCAAACCGGTGGGCTGGCCATAGGCTGTGTTGAGATCCGAATAGGTGCCGGTCTCGGTGCTGTAGTCGGCGTAGTTCACCCAATTGAACACGTTGATGATGTCGGCACGGACATTGAACTTGATGTCGGTGCCGGTATCCCACTGCTTGTTCACCGCAAGACTGAACTCCTTGTAGCCCAAGGTGGAATCCGGCTTGTACTGAGTGATGTAGCACTGGTCGTTGCCATCCAGGCAGTTGGTGCCATAGCGCGGGGTCTGGCTGGCCAGGGACAACTTGCCGGACAGGGTCACGTCGTATGGCAGGTCGTAGATGCCGGTGACCACCAGGCGGTTCTTCGGGATGCCGCCAGCCTCGCGCCAGCCGTAGTCGGAGATGGATTCTCTATCCAGTGAGTAATGCTCGCCGTACTGGCGGTTCTCCTTGGCATCGGAGAAGGTGTAGGCCACCGTCAGCCCCCAACCGGACTCCTTGTCGTAGGGCTTGTCCAGCTTCAGTGCCAGTTGATTGTTGCGGGTTTCCAGGCCATTGGTGCCCAGCACGATGGCGCTGTAGCCCTCCGGGGAATCGGTCGGCACGCCGGAGGTGGTGCCCGGCAGCAGGAACGAGCCATCCGCGCGGCGGTTGCCGCGCAGGAATACGAAGCCATCCTTGCTTACGATGCGCGAAAAGGTGACCTCGGTGTTCCAGTCGTTGCCCCAGAAGTGCACGAAGTTGCGCATGCCGATGCTGAACTGGTCCGAATACGGCACCTTGATGTTGTTGTCGATCAGGTATATCTCGCGGCCACCGCCACCGCTGCTGCCGGCAGCAAGCGCATCCAGGCCTTCCTGGGTCAGATAGCTGTCGTTCCAGGCTTCACAAGGCGATCCCATGCAAGGCGTGTTGGCGCTGCTGAAGTAATAGCTGTAAGACTTGAAACTGTTGTTGAGCTGCTCCAGCGCTAGGTAGTCGAACAGATTGCGATCGTAGGCGCGCCCTGCACCGCCAAAGATCACATGCTCCTGGTCGCCGAAGATGTCGTACGAAACGCCCAGGCGTGGCTGCCAGGCGTCCTTGAACGCTTTGCGGTTGTTGCCGGTACTGATGTAGTTGGCGATGTCGTAGTTGGCATTGTTGAGGTTGCTCCAGTTGAGCAACGCGTTGGCCACGTCGGTCGGGGTCTGGAAGTCAAGGAACGACGGCGTTTCCTCGTAGTCGTAACGGATACCGAGATTGAAGGTCCAGTGCTCATCGACCTCCCAGTCGTCCTGCAGGTAGATGCCGTATTGCTTGTTCTTGGAAACGACCGACCCGCCGCCCTCCTCCAGCGGCGCGCCGAAACGGACCTTGTAAGGCGTATCGGTGTCGCTGAGGATGTTGTAGTAGTACTGCGGATTGGCGGGGTTGTACTGAGTGGAATCCAGATCCACGCTCTTGAACTTCACGCCCATCTTGATCGTGTGGCTGCCGTGCCAGTCCAGGCTGTCCAGGGTCAGGTCGTCCTGGAACGCCCAGCCCTTCTGACCCTTGCGCTGGTAGCTACCGCCGGCGCCAACGGCGAGGATGTCGGTTTCATCGCCGGTCGGAGTGACGCCATCGGCCTGGAATGGCGCATAGGACAACACATATCCGACCCCGTCATTCAACGGTGACTGATTCCAGAACGCACTCTCGTAACTGAGGTTGGCGTCATTGAGGAAACCGTTGCCGGTGTACTGCCACCGCAAGTTCGCGCGCTTTTCTTCCTGGCCGTTTTCGCTGCCGTGCTGGTAGGTCGAGATCCGGCCGACATCACTGAGCTCGTCTTCCTTGCGGTACTTCCCGGTCAGCTCGAACAGGCTGTTGTCGCCGAGCGTCCAGTCGATCTTGCCGAAGTACAGGTCTTCCTTGAACGGGGTGCTGTAGGTGGCAACCAGCGGTTGCAGTTCGGCCGGTAGCTCGGCCACGCGATTGGAATAGATACCGCCGGGAATGACCGTATTCGGCGTGGAGTATTCCTTGGCCTCGTAGGCGATGAAGAAATGTGCCCGATCCTTCAGGATCGGACCGCTGAAGGTCGCGCCGTACTGGGTTTCCTTGAAGTCATCGCGGACACCTGCCGTCCGCTCCAATGGGCTTTCTTCGCGCCAGCTATCGTTGGTGGTATCCCAGAAGAAGCTGCCGTGGAAGTCGTTGCCGCCGGACTTGGTCGAGGCCACGATCGCCGCGCTGCTGACCTGGTCGAACTCGGCCTTGTAATTGGAGGTGATGACCTTGTATTCGCCGATCGCCGACTGCGGGAACGGATTGCCGCGACTGGAATCCTGGCCGCTGACGCCGCCGGGCAGGACATAGCTTTTCTGGCTGATTCCGTCGATATAGATATTGGTGCCCTCGGCACCGGTCGCGCCGGATCGCATCTTCGTATTGCCGTTGGCGCCACGAGTGAACTGCACACTGGGCACGCTGTCGGCTAGTTCGAGGAAGTTGCGCGTAGCACGCGGCAGGGATTCGATCTGCACGTTGGAGATATAGGTCGCATTCTCCGAAGTGCGCGTCTCCACCAGCACCGGCGGCGCGGTGACCTGGACAGCATTGAGGGTGGTCGCATCGCCAGCGGTGGCTCCGGCCGGCTCGCCGCCTACACCCAGATTCCGCGTGGCCGTCTGTCCCACTTGCACGGTGACGGTCTCGGTGCTGGTCTGGCCATTGGCACTCACGTCCAGGCGATAGGTGCCCGGTGGCAGACCGTTGACGCTGTAGCTGCCGTTGGAGACCTGCACGGTGCGAGTCAACCCGCTGGCGGTGTTGGTGGCGGTCACTTGCGCTTGGGTGGCAGGCGTGGAATCGACCAGCACCTGGCCGCGAATGGTGGCGGCAGTGCTTTGGGCGAAAACGGGAGCCGCCCCCAGCAGCAGGCAGCTCGCCAGTGCGCAGCTCAACAACTTGCGCGCCGGTTTAGAGGTGGTCTTGTTACGTTCTGTCATGGTTTCAACCCTCCCGGGGTGTGGTTTTTGGTTGTTCAAGAGCCCATTCCCCAAGGCCCGCAAGTACACAAGTGGATCAAGAAAATCGTAGGCACACTCATCCTCCAGGCGCCCCGACCGGGCTATCTGGCCGCACAGGAATCCCGCACGATCAGCGATGGCACCAAGGTCTGCCGAAGTCGATCCTCGGCGTCTGGACGATCAATCGATTGGAGCAGCCTGGCCATGGCTTGCCCGCCCAGTTCGGCGATGCTCACCCGCACGGTGGTCAATGACGGGTGGACAAAACGCGCCAACGGAATATCGTCAAATCCCGCCAGGGCAATATCCGCAGGTACCCGGATGCCGGCCTGAGTGAACGCGTAGAGGCAACCCAAAGCCATCATGTCGTTGGCGGCGAACACCGCATCCGGCAGCGTACCGGCAGCCAGCAAGGCCTGGCCGGCGCGGTAGCCGGAAGCTTCGTCGAAGTCGCCGGCCAGTTCCTGCCCCTCCACCTCGCCGGCGTGCGCGGCGATGGCGTTGCGGAAACCGCGCAGGCGCTCGCGCGCGTCGAAATTGAGCAACGGCCCACCGACGAAGGCGATGCGCCGATGCCCCATCGCCAGCAGATGTTCGGTCATCGCAACCGCGCCGGCATGATCGTCGATGTTCAGCACCGGATACTGCCCGTCGGGAAGCTGGGTATTGATCAGTACCGTGGGTAGCGCCTGCGGCAGGTTCTCGGTAAGAAAACCCGGGTCTTCCGCATACGGGGACAGCACCAACAGTCCATCCACCCGCCCGCGCATCGCGCGCAAGGCGCGCCCCTGCTCCTCCTGGTCGCCATGGTAGCTGGACACCAGCAGATGCTGGCCTCGCGCACGCGCCACGCCATCGATGCCACGAATCAATTCCGAGAAGAATTCGCCGTACAGGTCGGGCAGCACCACCCCGATGGTCTGGGTACTGCGACTGCTCAGGCTACGCGCAGCGGCATGCGGGCTGTAGCGCAGGCGCTCGGCGACTTCCAGAACCAGTTGGCGCACCGGCTGGGCGACGTTCTCATGTCCGTTCAGGGCACGGGACACCGTGGCGACCGACACGTTGGCCTCGCGGGCTACATCCTTGATGGTGATAGCGCTTTTGGCCACCTTCCCGCCCTCCAAGGCCTGGCATTTAGAATTCGGCGCGGACTGTAATCGTTTCCAGACAGCGTTGTAACCCCTATCCGGAATCCTCGATAAAATCGTTAAAAATCAATTGCCTATAATGTTCACAGAATGTGAATTAATGCTGCGGCGCAACACAAATGCGGCGTTATCGAGGCCTCGCCCGACGACGTTAACGGCGAGCCGGCAGACCCATCGGGGCCGTCGGCTGACGCGCTAACGCGACTCCGCACTGTCCGCATACGCCTTGATGGAAAGCGCATGGATATCGCTCTGCATCATCTCCCCCAATGCGCTGTAGATCGCCCGGTGACGCGCCAGCGCGCTCAGGCCGGCAAAGGCCGGACTGACTACCATCACATTGAAATGCCCGCGTCCGTCACGCGCGCCGGCATGCCCGGCGTGGCGGTGGCTATCGTCCTCCACCTCCAGTTCCGATGGGGAAAAGGCCTGCTCCAGCGCGGCGCGGATACGCTCGATCCGGTTCACGGCAACACCTTGCGGAACGGCCGCACCTCTACCCGTTGGTAAACGCCAGCGCCCACATAAGGGTCGGCGTCGGCCCATTCGCGCGCTGCCTGCAGCGACGCGAACTCGGCAATGACCACGCTGCCGCTGAAGCCTGCCGGGCCAGGGTCCTCGGCATCGATTGCCGGGCATGGCCCGGCCACCAGCAGCCGCCCCGCCTCGCTCAACTGTTGCAAGCGGGCCAGGTGCGCCGGCCGCGCTTCGCGCCTTCCCTCGCCCGCTTCGGCACCGTCGTACCCCTCGATCACGTACCACATATCGCACCCACTCCAAAGATTCAGGCAAAACCAATCCACATTCTATCGAGCTGGACGCTGGACACTGCCCCCTTCGACGCATTAACCTTGTGTCCATTGCACGCGACCCGGGTGCAGCGGCCCATCGGCCCAGGCGCCTCACCTGCCCCGATGATCGATTCGCTGCCCAACCGCCGGTCCGCGTAGACGACCTCCTCAGTTGTTCCGCCACCGCACGACATGCGGTGCACACTGTTTGTTGATATATGGGATCGTGCCGACGCGGGCACGACATGGATCGCAATAATCAAGGCACTACTTCCGCCGGACGAAATCCGGATCGTTCCCGGCTACCGTAACACCCGATCTCGACCTAGATGACTCCCGAACTCGCGCAAGCCGCGAATCCGCCAACGCAGACAGCGACGCCGCAGCAGCAGGAAATGCCGTTGGCGGTGGTGCATGGACAGCCGGTACTGCAGATCCCGCAGGATCTGTACATTCCGCCGGATGCGCTGGAAGTCATCCTGGACGCCTTCGAAGGCCCGCTCGACCTGTTGCTGTACCTGATCCGCCGGCAGAACCTCGACATCCTGGACATCCCCGTCGCCGAGATTACCCGGCAATACGTGGACTACATCAACGTGATGCAGGAGCTGCGTTTCGAGTTGGCGGCCGAGTACCTGGTGATGGCCGCGATCCTGGCAGAGATCAAGTCGCGCATGCTGTTGCCACGCCCTCCTAGCCAGGAAGGCGAAGAAGACGATCCGCGCGCCGAACTGGTGCGGCGTCTGCAGGAGTACGAACGCTTCAAGCAGGCGGCCGAGGATCTGGACACCCTGCCCCGCCAGGACCGCGACACCGCCCCCGTGCAGATCCATGTCCCGGACCAGGCCGCGGTCAAGTTGCCGCCGCCGGTGGAATTGAAGGAAATGCTGTTGGCGCTGTATGACGTACTGAAGCGCGCCGAGTTGTTCAGCGGGCATGCGATCAAGCGCGAGGCCTTGAGCGTGCGTCAGCGCATGGGCGATGTGCTGGGCCGGCTGGACGATGGCAGGTTCTACCGTTTCGAATCGCTGTTCACCGCCGAGGAAGGCAAGCTGGGCGTACTGGTCACGTTCCTGGCGCTGCTGGAACTGGCCAAGGAGCAGTTGCTGGACATCGTGCAGGAAGCACCGCTGGCGCCGATCTACGTCAAATCGCTGGCGCTGGGCAATACCAACGAGCCACTGCAGTTTTCGAGTGAGTTCGACGAAGGCGAGTTCGACGACAGCTCCGCCGCCAACGACCCCACTTGAGCCGATAACAGATCACCGAATGGATCAACCGCTGATCAACCGCATCGTCGAAGCCGCGCTGATGGCCAGCGCCCAGCCGCTGACGCTTGCCCAGTTGCACGAGCTGTTTCCCGAGGAAGC
>JAATFS010000268.1 GCA_015655035.1 Lysobacterales bacterium
GGCTACACCCAGCCGAACAACTCGAACAGGCACAGAATCGCGTAGGCCACGCCGCCAGCCGCCGGGATCGTCAGAATCCAGGCCCAGACGATGCGCTCGATCACGCCCAGGCGCAGCGAGCGCGGGTTCTTCGCAAAACCCACGCCCATGATCGCGGTGGAGATGCTGTGCGTGGTGGACACCGGCATCCCGAAGTGCGCGGCCAGGGTGAGGATGGTGGCCGAACTGGTTTCAGCCGCGAACCCGTGGATCGGGTGCAGCTTCACCATCTTGTGGCCCAGCGTCTTGATGATCTTCCAGCCGCCGGACGCAGTACCCGCGGCCATCACCAACGCACAGGACAGCACGATCCACATCGGGATGGCGTTGCCCCCATGCGTGGCCGGGTGGAGGAACGACAGCCAGCCCGGCAGGTCGTCCAGCGCACCGACCGACTCGGCGCCCACCAGCGTCATCGCGATGATGCCCATGGTCTTCTGCGCGTCGTTGTGGCCATGCGCATAGCCCATGTAGGCAGCCGAGGCGATCTGCGCCTTGCCGAAGAACGCGTTGACCCAGCGCGGCCGCGCCAGCCGCCCGATCGGGCCACCGATCCTGGAGACGCCGGCAATGATCGCCCACAGCAGCAGCATCACCACGATACCGAGCAGGAAGCCGGCGATCGGCGAGGTGATCATCGGCACGAACACCTTCCACAACAGGCCCTTGTTCTTGGCCCAGTTGCCAATGTTCTCCGACCAGATCAGCGCGTCCCAGTTATTGTGCGCGGCCGCCAGGCCGGCACCGCACAGGCCGCCGATCAAGGCGTGCGACGACGACGATGGCAGGCCTTTCCACCAAGTGATCAGATTCCAGATGATGCCGCCCAACAGCGCGCACAGGATCACCTGCGGGGTGACATCGACCACTTCGCTGTTGAGCAAGCCCGAGGCGATGGTCAACGCCACCGCAGTACCGGTGAGTGCGCCCACCAGGTTCATGCCGGCAGCCAGCATCACCGCCCAGCCCGGCGACAGCACCTTGGTCGCCACCACAGTGGCGATCGAATTGGCGGTATCGTGGAAACCGTTGATGAACTCGAACACCAGCGCAGCGAGGATCACCACAAGCACCAGGGTCAGCATTGCAGCGGCCCCCTCGAATCAGCAGGGCCAGTCCCGTGGAAGCATGGCAGCCAGGCATGGGCGTGGCCGTCGCCCGCGTTTCCTGGAATGGAAACGAACAAGGTCCGCGACATGTCCATCAGGAATTCTTCAGCACGATCTGATAGACCACCACGCCGGCTTCCCGGCAGCGGTCGATCGCCTTCTCCAGAATCTCGAAGAACTCCTTGAGCAGGAACATCTGCAGGTTGTCCAGACGGCCCGAATAGATGTCGCGATACAGCTCGAGCATCAGCCGGTCTGCCTCGTTCTCGAGCATGCGCAGCTTGTCGTTGAGCGCGGTCATGCGATCGATGTTCATGTGCGGCAATTCGCGCACCATCTCCACCACCACCGAAGCCGCCTGCTCCAGCATCGCCGCACGCGGCGCGAAATCGATGTGTTCCAGATGCTGGGTAGCCAGCGAATAGCGGTCGGCGAACTTCTCGACCTGCTTGGGAATCTTGTACAGCGCCGAGCCGAGTGCCTCGATGTCCTCGCGCTCGATCGGGGTCATGAAGCTGTCGACCAAGGCCTGGCCGATCTTGTCCGACGCCGCGCGCTCGCGCAGGCGGGCCAGCTTGAATGCATCCAGCGCAGGCTGCCGGTCGGACTCGCGCATCATCGCGTGCAAAGCCTTGGTACTGTCGTAGGCGGCCTCGGCCGCCTCATTCAGAAGCGCGTAGAACTGCTTGCCGGAACCGAAGATGGTCTGCAACGAGAACATGGAGAAAGACTTCCTGCCATCGCGGGAGGGACGGCACCGGGGCGGAATTATGACGGTTAGATGACCACTCTGGGTATCCACGACCGATCCGCCCCTCCAAAAGCCCTTCACAAGCCCCTTCCCGGCATCCCGCCAAGCTGCCCCGGTTTTTGCTAACATCCCTCCTGCGCCTTAGGGCGCACCCTATGGACGACGACTCTAGACCCCCTCCCCGCCGCCACGCTCCCGCGCGTCCCGGCCATTGCACGACCATCCCCTCCCCGCCACCCACCGGGGACATCGCCCGTGCTTGAGTTTGTCATCGTCATTGCCCTGATCCTGGTCAACGGCTTCTTCGCCATGTCGGAGATGTCGCTGATGACCTCGCGCAAGAGCCGCCTCAAGCAGATGGCGCAGTCCAGCAAGCGCGCTGCCAAGGCCCTGGCGCTTGCCGAGAGTCCCGAGAACTTCCTGTCCACGGTGCAGATCGGCATCACCGCCATCGGCATCCTGACCGGCGTGTTCGGTGGCGAAGCCATCGGTGAGGCCATCGGGGTCTGGATCGGTACGACCCTGCCCACCACGACGGACTATGCCGACAATATCGGCAAGACGCTGGCGATCGTACTGATCACCTTCCTGACGCTGATCTTCGGCGAACTGGTGCCAAAACGGCTGGCTTTGACCCGTTCGGAGGCCATCGCCAGCATCGTCGCGGTGCCAATGAGCTGGCTGGCATGGATCGCCGCGCCCTTCGTCTGGGTGCTGGCCCGCTCGACCCGGCTGGTGCTGCGCGCCGTCGGCCTGGGCAAGGACGAATCGGTATCCGTGTCCGAAGAGGAAATCCGCATGCTGGTGGCCGAGAGCCACGAGGCCGGCGTGATCGACGCCCATGAGCGCGACATGATGAACCGGGTGATGCGCCTGGGCGACCGTACCGCCGACAGCCTGATGACTCCCCGCAACCGCATTGCCTGGCTGGACATCAGCGCGGATTCGGAAAAGAACCTGCACGTGATGCGCGAGCATGAGTTCTCCCGCTACCCGGTGTTTCGCGCGAGCGACCAGGACATCGTCGGCGTGCTGGAGGTGAAGTCGCTGGTCACCCGCCTCGAACGCGACTCCACCCAGCTGTTCCACAACCTGCGCGACACCCTGTTCGTGTCCGAGTCGACCCACGCGATGAAGTTGCTGGAAATCTTCCGCGAGGAGCATCAGTCGATGGCCCTGGTGGTAGACGAATACGGCGAGATCCAGGGCCTGGTCACCCTCAGCGACCTGATGGGCGCCGTGGTCGGCCGCCTGCAGGCGGCCGAGAACACCGACGAGGACGCACTGGTGGTGACACGCCAGGACGGCTCGCTGCTGATCGACGGTTCGCTGTCGGTGGACGAGCTACGCGAGGTGCTGGGCGGCACCGAACTGCCGGAAGCCCAGGAAGGCGACTATCACACCCTGGCCGGCCTGTGCATCTACTACTTCGGCCGCATCCCGCATGCCGGCGAATTCTTCGACTGGGCCGGCTGGCGCATCGAGATCGTCGACCTGGACGGTGCCCGCGTCGACAAGCTGCTGGTGCGCCGGCTGACGGAAGAAGAGAGCGATGACATCATCGGATGATGGCGCGCCGTCCGGCGAGGAGCCGGGCGTGCGCTACCGCAACGAAGGCATCCGCACGCTGCTGGCCACCTTCAGCATCGGCGCCCCGGACCAGGTGCTGCGCCTGCGCGACATCCTCACCGACCTGCAACAGAGCGCACTCGGAGTACTGTTGTTCGTGGCGATCCTGCCCGCGTTCATCCCGATTCCAGGCATCGGCGGCGCCGTCAGCGGTCCGCTGACGGTCCTGATCGGCCTGCAAATGATGATCGGCTTGCGCCACCCATGGCTGCCGCACTTCATAGGCAACCGCGGCCCCCGCCGCAGCACCATGAACCGCTTCCTCGGCAAGGTCGAACCGCTGCTGCAGCGGCTCGACCGGTTGCTCAAGCCACGCTGGCCTGCGCTGCTGCTTCCGTTCCCGGCACACGCCTTCACCGGCCTTCTGCTGGTGCTGCTGGGACTGCTGCTGTCGCTGCCGA
>JAATFS010000142.1 GCA_015655035.1 Lysobacterales bacterium
ACCTTCCGCCGATATTGCCGCGCTTGCATTGCTTCATTGCCTAGACCCTTGCGTCATCGGTGACGGCCGTCGAAGGCCGTGAGCAAGCATTTCAAGGTATCTGCCTTGCAGCCGTTCGGCGGGATTGAGAAAGCTTCCGATCTCGACCTGCCTGCCACTGCCTGCCAGCACCCCCTGTCGTCGCGTTCCATCCAGAGCCGCAGCTGCTTGCCTGATCCATCTGACGAAAACACGGATCTCTCGGTCATGTCGCAACCGCGCTTCATGCTGGAGGATACGAATCGATGGTAGACCCCTGTCGTCACGCCCGGCAAGCTTCTGGCGCAACTTTCGCATGCTGCACTGCAACCAAAAACCCTCGCCCAATCAATGGTTTCGGGCAGGCACCGGGCCAGCGTCCGATGCAGCCATCGTTGTCCGCCTCCAGACCTGCGGCACGCATAAAACGGCGGAAAAGCTGCCGCTTCCACACAAGTGCTGGCGCTGCCCGCTCACTAGAATGAGCGCGATCTTCCAGGTTTCCTCCGCATGCGCGCATTGCCCGATTCCACCGCACCCAGCCCCCCGTCCATCGCCACTTTACTGAGCCCGGAACTGCCGCCCGCTCCCAGCGCCCTGCGCGCGGCCATCACCGCGGCCTGGCTCAAGGACGAAACCGAACACGTCCACGAATTGCTCGAACAGGCGCGCCTTCCCGCCACCGACCAGTCCAAGGTACAGGCACTGGCCACCGACCTGGTCAGCCGGGTGCGCGCGCGTGCGCAGGACCAGGGCGCGATCGAGGCCTTCATGCGCCAGTACGACCTCGGCAGTGAGGAAGGCGTACTGCTGATGTGCGTGGCCGAGGCGCTGTTGCGCATCCCCGACCAGGACACCGCCGACAAGCTGATCCGCGACAAGCTCGGCGACGCCGACTGGAAGAAGCACATGGGCGAGAGCGATTCGCTGCTGGTCAATGCGTCGACCTGGGGACTGATGCTGACCGGCAGACTGGTGCAGATCAACGACCTCACCCGCGCCGACGTGCCTGGTGCCTTCAAGCGCCTGATCGGCCGCGTCGGCGAACCGGTGATCCGCTTGGCCGTGCGCCAGGCAATGCGGATCATGGGCCATCAGTTCGTCATGGGCCGCACCATCGACGAAGCCTTGGCGCGCTCCCACAAGGGCGACAACGCCAGCTACCGCTACTCCTTCGACATGCTCGGCGAAGCCGCGTTGACGATGGAGGACGCCACGCGTTATCTGCACGATTACCGCCGCGCCATCCACGCGATCGGTGGCGACAATCTCGCGCGCGGCGGAACGCCCGACGGCGATGTCGCCGGCGCGCACGGGATCTCGATCAAGTTGTCCGCACTGTACCCGCGCTACGAGCACGCGCAACGCAGGCGCGTGATGCGCGACCTGGTGCCAGCGGTGCTGGAACTGGCGCAGTTGGCCAAGTCCTACGGTATCGGCTGCACCGTCGATGCCGAGGAAGCCGATCGCCTGGAGCTGTCGCTGGACGTGATCGAAGCCGTCCTCTGCAACGCCTCGCTGAGCGGTTGGGAAGGCTTCGGTATCGTGGTGCAGGCGTATCAAAAGCGCACGCCCTACACCATCGACTACCTGGCCGATCTGGCCCGGCGCATCGGTCGTCGCCTGCAGGTCCGGCTGGTCAAGGGCGCCTATTGGGACGCCGAAATCAAGCGCGCACAGATGGACGGCCTGCCCGGCTACCCAGTGTTCACCCGCAAGCAGAACACCGATGTGTCGTACCTGGCCTGCGCCAAGCGCCTGTTCGCGCATGCCGACACCCTCTATCCGATGTTCGCCACCCACAACGCGCATACCATCGCCTCGATCCGCATGATTGCCGCCGGGCGCCGCTACGAGCACCAGAAACTGCACGGCATGGGCGACGACCTCTACGCCGAAGTGGTCCCGGCCGATCGCCTCGACGTGCCCTGCCGCGTCTACGCCCCGGTCGGCTCGCACGAGGACCTGCTGCCCTACCTGGTGCGTCGCCTGCTCGAGAACGGCGCCAACTCCAGCTTCGTAAATCGCATCACCGATGAAGACGTCGCCATCGAAGAGTTGATCCGCGACCCGGTCGAGGCCGCCTCTTCCTTCGCTTCCATTCCACATCCGAAAATCCCGCTGCCGGCCGAGCTGTTGCGCAGCCAGAACCAGAACAGGAAAAACTCCATGGGCGCCAATTTCGCCAACGACCACGAGCTGCAGCAACTGGCCGCGCGGCTCAACGCCGCCGTCGCCGCGCTCGACAAGAATGGCTGGAAGGCTGCGCCGCTGGTTCCCGGTGCGGTCGTCGTCACTGCGGCAATACCCGTCAGCTCCCCGGCCGACCATCGCCAGGTAGTCGGCCACTGGCAGCCAGCCGATGCGGCGGTCGTCGAGAAATCGCTGAGCAGCGCCAGCGCTGCGCAGCCGGCCTGGAATCGCACCCCCGCCGCCAGCCGCGCCACAATCCTCGAGCACGCCGCCGATTTGTTGGAAGCGCGCATGCCCGAATTCATGGCGCTATGCATCAAGGAAGCCGGCAAGACCCTGCCCGACGCAGTGGCTGAAGTCCGTGAAGCAGTCGATTTCCTGCGCTATTACGCCGGCCAGGCACGCGCCCAATTCGGCGCGGCCGAACGCCTGCCCGGTCCCACTGGCGAATCCAACGAACTGCAGCTGCATGGCCGTGGCCTGTTCGTCTGCATCAGCCCGTGGAACTTCCCGTTGGCGATCTTCCTCGGCCAGGTCTCGGCCGCGCTGGCCGCTGGCAACAGCGTGATCGCCAAGCCGGCCGAGCAGACCAACCTGATCGGCCACGCCGCAGTGAAACTGCTGCAAGAAGCAGGCATACCGGAAGCCGTTCTGCAATTTCTGCCAGGCGATGGCGCCAGCGTTGGCGCCGCATTGACCCAGGATCCACGCGTGGCCGGCGTCGCCTTCACCGGCTCCACCGACACCGCCCGCATCATCAACCGCACCCTCGCCGCGCGCGATGCCGCGATCGGCGTGCTTATCGCCGAAACCGGTGGCCAGAACGCCTTCATCGCCGACTCGTCGTCGCTCCCCGAAGCCCTGGTCAAGGACGCGATCGCCAGCGCCTTCATTTCCGCCGGCCAGCGCTGCTCTGCCGCACGCGTACTGTTCGTACAGGAAGACATCGCCGACAAGGTCATGACCATGCTCAGTGGCGCAATGGCCGAGCTCAAGCTTGGCGACCCCGGCCTGCTCTCCACCGACATCGGCCCGGTGATCGACGCCGACGCGCTGAAGATCCTTCAGGACCACGCCACTCGCATGGACACCGAAGCGCGCCTGATTGCCGTCGTCCCTATCGACCAGGACATCGCCCACGGCAGCTTCTTCGCCCCGCGCGCCTACGAGCTCACCTCGCTGGACCAGCTCCCGCGCGAGATCTTCGGTCCGGTCCTGCACGTCATCCGCTGGAAGGCCGACCAGCTCGATTCGGTGATCGACCAGATCAACGCCACCGGCTACGGACTCACTCTGGGCGTGCACTCCCGCATCGACGAAACCATCGAACGCATCGCCACCCGCGTCAACGTTGGCAACGTCTACGTCAACCGCAACCAGATCGGCGCGGTCGTCGGAGTGCAACCCTTCGGTGGACAAGGCCTGTCCGGCACCGGCCCGAAAGCTGGCGGCCCGCATTATCTGCTGCGCTTTGCCACCGAAAAGGTGGTCACCGTCAACACCACCGCGGCGGGCGGCAATGCCTCGTTGCTGACGCTGGGTGATTGATCCCAGCGTTGCGGAGACGCCAGCGACCTTCCCCGCTCCGCGTGTAAGGTCGCTCAGGGGGAGAGAACGCACAGTTCTCCCCGCAACAGAACCAGTCTTCATCGCGAACAGCCTTCAAGGCTCGGTGCTCAATAGCATCATCAACCGATTCACCACGCTATCGGTTCGAGTGCCAAGCGTCCGTCTCTGCGCTCATTACATCCAGTAGCGATCGAAAGGTGGGATGGACCCGCCCCCCTCGCTCGGCGAGACGCCTCGGCGCGTCCAAGACTCCACTAATAAGTGGCTTTCGATTTCCGCGGGTATCGGCCAGCGCAGATCCGGCCGCCGCAGGATGACCGCATGGATGGTCTGGCCGATCAGATGCGGCTTGAGCCCGCGCAGGGTGGTTTCGACTTCGGGCAACTCGGGCATGGCATCCGCTACAGGCTGGCGTGGATCGCCGCACGTTGCGTGAGCCGGGGATGGCTCCTCGGCGAACT